>NZ_JAIVFR010000300.1 GCF_020829685.1 Nostoc sp. CHAB 5715
CAAACCTAAGTTATAAACTTTGGAACTATTGCTATCAGGATCACCGTTGTAAAAAGGATTACTTGATAAGCCTTGACCAGTAATCGCATCAATCCGCAGCATCTTGCCGGACAGATTATTGACATCCTGGACGCGAATTCCTCGCGGATCTATCCCATTGTAGGAAGTGCCATCTCCTAAGCTCACAAACAGAGAACCATCTGTGCCAAAGCGCACAGAACCAACTGAGTGAGATTCACTATCGGTGGCTATAAAATTTTGGACATTTTGGACTTTATCGAGATTATTGAGATAATCCTCTAAGCTGGTAAACGGCTTACCAGTATGTTTGTTGAGAATTCCTGATGGTGCCAAGCCAAGTGAGACATTTGTACTATTTCTATCTGGGTGGCTAATATTCTCCCAAGTGCCATTAGTACCCAGTAGCACAACTTCACTGCCAGCAATAGCAGTAGTGTAATTAGTGTTGGGGTCAGCTTCTATCCTAATTAGCCGTGCAGTCCGATTTCCATTGCGATCGGGATTGTCTAATGTGCTATTGGGGTTGTTTTTAGGGTTGTTTGGATTGGTTTCTGGTGGATCGTAGGTATACAAGAGGTAAACGAAGTTTTTGGGGTTTGTGGCTTTGCCAAAATCTGGATGTACGGCAATGCCTAAAAGACCGCGATCGCGTGTATCATTGACTTGTCCTGAAATATCGATAAATGGTGTTGATAATAAAGTGCCGTTGTTCAAGACTCGCACTACCCCATTTTTTTGGGCAATGAACATGCGCTTACCATCAGATGTCCAGTCGAAAGCTGTGGGTTGATTCAAACCAGAAGCTACTGTCTCTAAAGCAAAGTTACCAATGTCATCATCAATAATACTGATAGTTGTCTGTTGAGTATTTAGTTGCACTCCAACTGCGTTGCTAAACTTCAAAGTAAATGTTTCATTTACCTCCTCAACGGTGTCATTTTTAAGGACGATAGAAATGGTCTTGCTGGCTTGTCCTGCTGCAAAGGACAAGGTTCCAGATGAAGCGTGGTAGTCAGATCCAGCTTTAGCAGTCCCATCGTCAGTTGTGTAGTCCAGGCTAGCAGCCCCCGAAGTATTACCCCGTGTAACTGTCACCGTAGCAGTACCGTCATCCTCATTAATTACTGGCTGAGTGAAATGGAGGCTAGAGCGATCGTTATCTTGAATCGTAATTCCGATAGTTCTTTGGAGTCCTAGTGTAGCCCCCTCTGCCTGATCGATGACAAAACTAAAGGTTTCATCTGTTTCTAGTAAAGAATTGTCATTGACCGGAATGGATATATGTCTGCTGCTTTGTCCTGCCGCAAAAATAAGTGTTCCAGCGCTTTCGGTGCCTTCACTTCCGTAGTCAAATCCTGCTGTGGCAGTACCAGCTATGGTTGCATACTTGATTGAAGATGTGCTGCTTAAATCACCAGTTCTCAACAAAGTTATGGTAACACTACCAGCGCCTTCGTTGACTGTCATGGAAGATGATCCTAATGTGATAGCGGTCTGAATAGCTGGTGAATATAGTTGTGACTGAGGAATGATTTCTTTGGTCTGAGAGGAACTTGACCAAGACAGTCGAGAAACGGCATCGCGTGTATTTTCGTAGTACTCAAGTTTAATATCGTACTTTTGACCTGCAACCAGTGCGATCGCGCCACTGTATTCTTTGGCAGATTGATCGACAAACTTATTGATGAGTAGTTGATTATTGACCCACAGTCGCACACCATCATCACTACTGGTGTAGAAGTTGTAATTCTCGCTGTATTTGGCTTCTACCTGACCTGTCCAACGCACTGAGAAGGTATCTGCACCGATGGATGGATCTGGAGAATTACGACCCCAGTTAAAGTTGACTGTTGAATCTGTGCGAGTTTGCTTCAAGTTAGTGAAGTCGATGTTGTCGTAGTACTCTGCTTTGAGTCCATCTCCTTGAGATAGCACACGATCAATGCTTTGTAGAGGTGATTGAGGACTTATTGGACTTAGAGATGTTGACAACTGTTGATTTTGTGAATCAGTCATTGAGATATATGCCTCACAATAGTACTAAAAGTAATTCCATAATCAATGTTCTAGAATCAGTTTTCTATTGAATCTTTTTCAGAAAATATGTAACACTTTTAGTTGTCAATATATTAACAAAAAAGAATAATTAGCTGATTACCAATGTTTGTTGATGTTATTTAATTTAATTGCTCATACAACTTTTTTATGTCTACTCTTTTGCTAATTTGCTTTACTATTATCTATGCTATGACTATTTGGTTCTAGACATAAACCGCCCAAAACTAAAGTTACTCTTTGATAGCTAAAGTTCGTAAAAACGGACTATAACCTTTTCTCAGTCGCCTTTAGACGACTTTGGCTATTAGACTCAGAATTCATTCTGAGGCGGGCTAGATGAGAATGAAATAGCCCTGCTATCTATGCTGTTTATTTGTATCAACCTTAAAAGAAAACAGTATGAAGTTATATACCTTGCTTTATCTTTTTTAAAAGCAGATATATTTTAAGTAGCTAAACTAATATCTTTACATATTATTATTTAAGTATTTTTATGGAATCAATTAATTTACTATTTGACAATAGTTCAGGTGTTATGTCTATCTTCTTTATGGAACTTTGTTTAAATATTCACATTGATATATCTTTTGTAAAGGAATATCAAATTTTTGATGAGTTTTAAATAAAAATTACTAATATAAAGGATGAACTTGATGTTTTTATTTACATAGTTATTAATTGCATGAAAATTGGATAAAAAAGATTTTTAATATTTAAAGATTTGAAAAAGTATTATTTATCTATGCTTCATCTTGAGTGTCAATTCATATCTTTGTTAAAAGGTTCAACAGAGCATAGTATTAACAAGCAAGTAAGCGAAGCGAAAAGTTTTGCAAAAGCCTCACCAGTCATGTATTTAAGCTAGGGAACACAATCTGCTGGAATTAAGAGATTATCGTACTTTTCGAGTAAACCTATTGTCGGTGAACTATCCAGCGAATAGTTACGCGACAACTTCTCGACAAGACGCTTTGCATGGCACGATCGCCTACGGGGTGCGCTGAACGTAAGGAATTATCAGCATCTGAAACCCTGATTATTTATTTATTTACAAAAGTTTTCAATTTATTTAAAGTCAGAAAATCACAAGTTTAACGCTGCACATTCCCACTTTCCCCTAGACTAAGGGCAGCAACCTTGTTCAAACTGGCTGAGGAAAGTGGACTTTGACTGAGACAAACAATTTAAACTCTACCATCCAGAATGTCTCACGCAAGGAATTGCGAGACTTAGTGCGGACTCAGCTGCAAATGCTCCTTGAAACAGGAGACTTGCAGGGAGCAAAAGCTATTCTCGTACCTGTGCAGCCTGCGGATATTGCCGAGGCGATTGAGGGTTTGCCAGAAGCGATGCACGCTTTGGCTTTTCGCTTGCTTTCTAAGGATGAGGCTATCGAGGTTTATGAATATCTCGACTACAGTGTTCAAGAAAGGTTAATTGAGGAACTTAAAAGCCAGGAAGTCCGCGATATTGTCGATCAAATGTCGCCGGATGACCGAGCTAGATTATTTGATGAATTACCTGCAAAAGTCGTGAATCGTCTGCTAGAACAACTGAGTCCAGCAGAACGCCAAGCTACAGCCCAACTATTGGGTTATGAAGCTGATACTGCTGGGCGAATCATGACGCTAGAGTTAATCTCGCTGAAAGAAAACTTTACAGTATCTCAAGCCCTAGAGCGAATTCGCAACTTAGCTAATGCTAGTGAGATGATTTATTATCTTTATGTCATGGATGCAGAAAGGCGCTTAACGGGGATTGTATCGTTGCGGGAGTTGGTGACTTCTCAGCCTGAGCAAATTATTGGCGAAATTATGACGCGTGATGTGGTGTTTGTCCACACTGATACAGACCAAGAAGAAGTTGCCAGATTAATCCAAAGATATGACTTTCTGGCTGTGCCTGTGGTGGATCGAGAACAGCGTCTAGTAGGTATTGTCACCGTGGATGATGTGATTGATATTCTGCAACAGGAAACCACCGAAGATATCTACGCCTTGGGTGGTGGTGTGCAGTCGGGGGGCGACAACTATTTTCAGATGAATTTACTGGAAATTGCTCGAAAGCGGGTTGTATGGTTGTTGGTTTTACTTATAACTAATACCATTACAGGAACAATTATTAAGTCGCAAGAGGATATATTGGCAAAAGTAGTGACATTGACAGCATTTATCCCCTTGTTGACTGGTACTGGTGGTAACGTAGGTGCTCAGTCTTCCACAGTGGTGATTCGCGGGATGAATACCGATGAAATCCGATCGCTTGGTGCATTGCAGGTAATTGCCCGGGAGGCGATTGCAGGGGCATTATTGGGAGGAATGTTAGGTACGATCGCTACTATCTGGGCTTATTTTCTGCAAGGACGATTAGAAGTAGCGATCGCTGTTGGCAGTAGTCTAGTAGCTATTTCTCTTTTAGCCTCTATCTCCGGTTCAGCACTGCCGTTTCTATTTCGCTATCTCCGTTTAGATCCGGCATTAATGTCAGCACCATTCATTACTACAGCAGTTGATGTCGTGGGCGTTTTGATTTACTTCAATTTGGCACGGGTAATTTTAAACTTATGAAAAGAGTCATTGGTCATTGGTTATTGGTTATTGGTCATTGGTCATTAGTCATTGGTCATTAGTGAATAACACACTACAAATGACAAAGGACAAAGGACAAATGACTAACTTAACTTTTACAATTCTGATTCCGTATCTGGAGCAACAATTTCGCCAGTACCCAATTGCAGGATCAAGTCCTGCTCAGTAATCAATCCACTAAGTTCTTTTACTTGTAAATTCATTTCTTCACAAGCTTGTCTTAGTTCTTGTGCAAATTTGTTGAGGTCTTGACCATAGCCACATTGATAAGCAGCAGTTTCAATTCCTTGCTTGGCATTTGCTCTAGCACAATCTACTAGTTCCGTGCCATGCAGTGGTGTAGGAGATGCCATAGACGTACTTATTATTTCTTAAATGTTTGCTGCTAGATACACTATCAATATTCCCACATTTACTCATCCCTCCAATGGAAGACCATCAGGGTAGATTCATTTGTCATTTGTCATTTGTCATTTGTCATTTGTCATTTGTCATTTGTCATTTGTCATTTGTCATTTGTCATTTGTCATTTGTCATTTGTCATTTGTCTAAGACATACCACGCCCACAAGGGGCGAGGCAAGTACCAAAAACTCTGTATCAATGACCAATACTTCGACTACGCTCAGTACAAGTGACTAATGACCAATGACTAAATTTTTCACTTAACCATTCACAACATCTCCACCATTGACATGTAACACTTGTCCAGAGACATAAGAAGCATCATCAGAGGCTAAATATACGTAGCTAGGAGCAACTTCTTCTGGTTGTCCGGCTCGTTGCATTGGTACTTGTTTACCAAAAGTTTCAACTTTCTCTTCGGGAAAAGTTGAGGGAATTAAAGGTGTCCAAATTGGCCCTGGCGCGACAGCATTAACACGAATTCCTTTGGATACTAAATTTTTTGATAAGGAGCGAGTAAAAGCAACGATCGCACCTTTTGTAGAGGAATAATCTAGTAACTGTGGATTACCTTTATAAGCTGTTACCGATGTGGTATTGACGATAGAACTGCCTGCTTGTAAATGCTTGAGTGCAGCCTTAGTCAGAAAAAACATCGAGAATATATTAGTGCGGAAAGTTCGCTCTAGTTGTTCTTTGGTGATTTCTTCGATACTTTCTTTCGGATGTTGTTCGGCGGCGTTGTTGATGAGAATATCGAGTTTGCCAAACTCACCAACTGTTTGTTGGATAGCTTGCTGACAAAAAGTTTCATCGCCAATATCGCCTGCAATTGTTACTGCACGACGCCCTTGTTTTTCTACCAATTGTTTTGTTTCTTTGGCATCGTCGTGTTCATTCAGGTAAAGAATCGCCACATCTGCACCTTCTTTAGCAAATGCGATCGCTACAGCACGACCAATACCACTATCTGCACCCGTAATCAATGCTACTTTATCTTGTAACTTGCCACTACCCCGATATTGGGCATCATCTGACTTGGGTTTTGGCGTCATTTCTGATTCAACACCTGGTGTTTCTTGCTGCTGTGGCGGTTGTAATTTTTGCTCTTTTGATTCAGCCATAGGTTTTGTCTCGCTAATTTAATATTGAATGTAATTGGATCTTCAGAAAAGCCTTCTCCAGTCTCTTGACTTTTGACTTCCGCCTTGCGGTACTAGTTGGCATTTCAAAATTAAACCTTGGATCGAAAATTCAACCCAAGGTTTATTTTTTGCTTTGGCTCCCACTAGCCATTTGCAACTTTAGGCGTTTATACCCTTGATGCTTACCAAACGTACTTATGACTGGCAATTGTACGCGGGTTACATTATTTCTCCTCACACCTGACCACGAAAAACAAGTATACAACTCTCATGCGATAAAGGATTTATCCTTATCATCTGCTTTTAAATTAACTATTATGTTGCTGTACTTTATCACTCCATAGAGGTAAAACAAGCTGAAATTTGCTCAACCTTAAGACGTAAAATAAATTAGAATTACTGAATTAGTCTATAATCAATATCAATTTATTGTGCCTCAATAATTAAGCCATTTTCGCTAAATGAAAATCAAGATTTCTACTTTCTCACTTCGTGATTGCAAAAATACTTACTTCAATACCATCGATTTTTGTTAATGTTAATATTTATTTAGACTGATATCTGCATAGTTGCCTTCGTGCAGACTAAATTCCTTGCACAAGTATCTGACGACTAGTTTGTATAATAGCCCAAAAGCCTGCGTGGTGCGCTACATTGAGATTATTAGAGGGCAGGGGTTATGGCAATACTAAATATTTCTGAGTTAGAGCAGGTTGAAAAGTTTCACCACTTACAATTAACCCTGAGCGATCGCTGGAAAACAAGCGAGTCATTTGACAATAATGAAGCGGATATTTTAATTATTCCCTCCCTGAGTCTCGACCAGCGCGAACTCCAAAAGATCGAAGGCTGCGAACATTATGAAGAAAGATTACTATTTTCTTTAATTCGCTTGCAGAATCCCCGGACTCGGCTGGTTTATGTAACATCAGTACCGTTGCATCCTAGTATCATTGATTATTACTTGCAACTGTTGCCAGGAATTCCCTTTTCTCATGCTCGCAACCGTTTGCTGCTACTTTCTACTTACGATTCCTCCCTTAAGCCTCTGAGTCAAAAGATTTTAGAACGCCCCCGCCTGCTAAAGCGGATTCATCAAGCTTTGAGGCTAGATAAATCATTTATGATTTGCTACAACTCTTCGCAATGGGAAGGCGAATTGTCTGTAAAATTGGGTGTACCTCTGTATGCTGCCGCACCAGATTTACAGATTTGGGGGACAAAAAGTGGCAGTCGGCAAATCTTCAAAGAAAGTGGAGTACC
>NZ_JAIVFR010000301.1 GCF_020829685.1 Nostoc sp. CHAB 5715
CTGAAGATGCGCGATACTCACTTTCAATAACTTGCTGTAACTTGGTGAGCTTCCCAGGCCCACTGCCACTAACTTGGAATTTCTTATAAACCTCGCTCAATCTTTTGCGTACTGCCTCGGCGCTGATACCCAATTCTTTGGCGATCGCATTTGGCGATTTGTCTTGAACAGCATATAACAATACCTCTAGCTCACTGCTAGACAGACTTCGTTCTTGGGCTAAAGCCAAAAGAAAGTCTTTGGGAATCTCACTCATACACACATTATGACAAACTACACTCCAATGTTAGCTCACTAGGTGAGAACTTAATCTGCCCAGGTGACGCTTGAACTATTGTCTGATGATGAAAATACGTTATTGAGTCAGTATTTTTTAAATAATTTTCTCAGTTTTACTTGACTAGGTAACTGAGTTACTTTATAGTGAGTTTAACACAGGTAACTTGGGGAACTTAGTAAGTTTGCGGTTGAATCACCCAAACTTAGTGAGGAAAAGGTAAAGGCAAAAGCTGGAACCGTTAATCGATTTTGAAAAAGACAAGCATTCAAAGTCTGTTGTCTGTAGGAATTGCATTTTAGGGGTTGATGCGCGTAGTGTGCGTTATTATGCATCATCACGAGCATTGAGCGCCTGACAATGAATTGCAAAATTATCTTTGCAATTCATTTAAAAGTTTACTTTCACCATTTGTAAATACCAAAACCACTGTTGTTGGTATTCAAACCTGATTCAGGTTTTGTAGGACTGCTGCGTGCTTTCAAGTATTGGCTCTTTTTTTAGGACAGTCAAGGTAGCCCTAGCTGCTGCTTAGATTTAACTCTCAAAACAGGACAAAAACTATGAAAATCAATCTCAAAGATGATGAAAATCTACTATTCAAGTGGTTTTGTCAGGGACTCAAGTATTTTCTGCTGACTCTACTGGGTTTGGCGATCGCTCTTGTATTGTCTCACGTTTTTAGCGCTGTTTCAATAGTTGGGATGCTGTTATCCACAAATCTATGGATATGCTTTGAGAGGATAGCAGTATCTCTGTTTTGTCTATTTGCGATCGCCATGATTGTTGAGTCTTGGAGTTGATTCCTCACCTCTTCATCAGCAACAAAATTGCAATTTTAGGTTCGTAGTGAAGTTTAAGCAACTTTTTTGGGTTAAATGCAAGTTACCCCAAGGCTTTCCACTAGGAGATTATATCATGTCAAACAACAGCAACTCCTCCGGGGGAGAAACACTTTCGCCACTTTTAGTTATCTTAGTGGCAGGGTCAATCTCTTTGGCAATTGTTAACAAAGCTAATCACCCAGCATATTTTGACATAGTTAAAATAGCTATGGCCTACAGCTTTGGTTCAATCAAGTCCCAAGGAAAAACTAAATATTCCAATAACCACGATGATGTAGATAAGGACGAGTTGAAATAGCAGACATGAAAACTATCTGTGAAGGCAGTAAAAAATACCTGTTTTTTACAGATAGTCTGCCAAAGTTGAGTTACAGATTATAATTTGCTTCTAAAATAGAAGAATGCTGTCAACTCCCACTCAACTACTGCGACTGTCTCAAGGACAACTGAACTTACTAGAAGCTTGTCCGCGTAAATTCCAACATACTTACCTAGAACAACTCAATTCCCCCTCAAATCCAGAACAAGAAGAACGGCAAACTTTGGGTAGTCGCTTTCACTTGCTAATGCAGCAGCGAGAAATGGGTCTGCCAATTGATAGTTTCCTGCAAGCAGATGCTAAACTGCAAAGCTGGATGCTAGCTTTTGCTGATACAGCCCCAGAAATTTTAACGCCTGCATCTGATAATCAAACTTTCCGTGAAAGTGAACACTACCGAACTCTGCAAGTTCAGGACTATTTGTTGACGGTTGTCTATGATTTATTGATTGCAGATAACCAACAAGCGCAAATTCTCGACTGGAAAACTTATCCTAAGCCACCCAATAAACGCAAGTTAGAATCCAACTGGCAAACACGGCTTTATCTGTATGTATTGGCAGAAACTAGCGACTATTTGCCAGAAAATATTTCGATGACTTACTGGTTTGTCCAATCTGAGGGCAAACCACAAAATATTAAATTTAATTACAATACTGCTCAACATACACAAATAGCAAAGAAACTCAATCATCTGTTAAGCCAGTTAACTATCTGGCTAGAAAATTACCAAAATAACCAGCAGTTTCCGCAAGTGGTGGAAGGTAGCAAAACCTGTGATTATTGTCAGTTTGCTAAAAGGTGCGATGCCTACGACGGTAAACTACGCACACAAGCTACTGAAGAAGTAGTGAAAGATTCATTGCCCAATTTTGACAGCATTCAAGAAGTCTCACTAAACCCTATACTTTAGAGCAATACGCTTGGGTTAAGGCTAAAAAATAAAACTGGCGTCGCACCTGTGTACTTGATCGCGGTGCGACAAAGTTTGAAGTACTCCAACACGACTTCGGAGTACCTCAACACGACTTTCAAGTACCTCAAAACGACTTTCAAGTACCTCAAAACGACTTTGAAGTACCTCAACACGACTTTCAAGTACCTCAAAACGACTTTCAAGTACCTCAAAACGACTTTGAAGTACCTCAAAACGACTTTCAAGTACCTCAAAACGACTTTCAAGTACCTCAACACGACTTTGAAGTACCTCAAAACGACTTTCAAGTACCTCAAAACGACTTTCAAGTACCTCAACACGACTTTCAAGTGCTTCAACACGACTTCGAGGTATCTGTTTCTAAGATACAAGGTTGGGGAGCCACTGCGCCCTTGCGGTTTCCCGACTTGTTCGCTTTTAACGTTCCCGCAGGGTAGCAAGTGGCGTTTGAGGAATGTAGCAAGATCCCCGTAGGGTAACCCAACATTATCAAGGCTTTGTTGGAAAACTTTTAGAGGATGTTTGAAAAGTCGTAAACTATATTATAAACCCCGCTTCCATTCCTCTCCCCGTTGGCGTCAGCCTGCCGTTAGGCAAGCGGAGAGAGGCTTTGAACATTGGTGTCAACTTAAGCTATAAATAGCAAAACTTTCGGCTTGACTCACCCGCCTTGAACTAAAGTTCTTTGGCTTTTAGCTAAAGTCTACTAAAGTAGACTAAAGATTTTTGGCTATATTTAGTCATCTTCAGATGACTTTCGCTATTAGCAAGGAACTTCAGTTCCTTGCGGGACATAGTTTTTACGTTAAGTTGAAACCAATGGGCTTTGAAACCCCCATTCCCTCTCTTCGAGACGCTGCGCGAACGTAGGGAAGGGGGGCCAGGGCAGGGCTGATTCATTCCCCAAAGAGCTTTAAAAATCAAGGGTTCTAGCGATTAAAAATTAGTTATTTTGTTACCGACGTGCCGATGAAACCAACTATTTTACTGATATTTCAGTGCTTAAATGTTCATCTCTTCGTCACGCTTACTTACAATTTTCTTGCTAACCATCTTGACAAATCCTGTTTGAAATGGAATGAATCAGCCCTGGGGGCCAGGGGGCTAGGGGGGTTAGGTTTGCGAGGCTTTGGTATTACGAAAAATACTTTTCAAACATCCTCTTACACTCAACCAAACCTACTATTCTTCTTAACCCAAGCATATTGATAGATTAGAGGATGTTTGTAAAATCCAATAAGGGTATAAAGAAATTACAACTTCTAAATTTATGTCAAGCTTTGACGAAACTGAAGCGATTTATGTCCGCGAATTAGGAATTGATGACATTGCTCCCATTTACCACTTGGGAGAAGGGTTATTTACCAGCGATTTATATCCTTATTTATACCGCACTTGGGACGAATGGGAAGTAATTGGACTGTACAATACAGATCCAGAATACTGTCTTGTGGCTGAAACAGACGGGGAATTAGCAGGATTCATTTTGGGAACCATCATCACCAAAGCATCTTGGACTTATGGATACATTTTATGGCTAGGAGTTAGCCCGAAGTATCAGCGTCGGGGAGTAGCAGACAAGTTGGTTGATAAAGTCGTCGCCCGGATGATTGAAGATGGGGCGCGGTTTATGCTGGTAGATACTGATCCTACCAATACTTCAGCGTTAAAGTTTTTTAACCGCAAAGGTTTTGGTAATATCCGCCAGCATATTTTCTTATCGATGAATTTAAGCAAGCATGAATATTATGGTAGATTGATTGATTACGAACACCAAAAAGCTGAAAGAGCAGGTTATAGGCGATCGCGTCCAGCAATTCGCGCCCGCAAACCCGATAGCGTCGCCAATGAAGTAGTTCTCAACCCTTTAGCAAGTGAATCTCAAACAACCGAGGATCAATCATTAATTTAACAAAAGTTAGGAGTTAGGAATTATGAGTTAGGAGTTAAAACTCTTAAGAAACCATTTATAAAATGCTCCAAGAGAGACGGCATTGCTATGTCCCTACGGGTGTATCTCATTCAAATGAGAATTGCTATAGCAGTCCTATTTGACTCGTGAAAAATATAAATAAGAAAACGAACCGCAAAGTACGCTAAGGGCGCAAAGGGAAGAAAGAAGAAAGAGATATATAATTTTCACAAATGATTTAGGACTGCTATATATATAGTCACTTTTTGCCGTAACACACTCTACTTAATATTTTGTTTATAAATAGCCTCTAACTTTTCCAGGGCTATTTCATTCTCATCTAGTCCGCCTCAGAATGAATTCTGAGTCTAATAGCGAAAGTCGTCTAAAGACGACTGAGAAAAAGTTATAGTCCGTTTTAACGGACTTTAGCTATTAGCCCGGAACTTCAGTTCTGGGCGGTTTCTGTCTAGAACGAAATAGCCCTGCTAACTTTTCAGTTTCCAATTTTTAACTTCTCACTCCTAACTCCTAACTCTTAACTTTCTTTTATGCCAGAACAACAGCAGTGGACTATAGCAGCAACCGAAAACCCCCCGGAGTGGTTCATCCAAGCGGTGAAACAGCATACACCCGCATCAAGTGGAATATATGCAGCACAATTGTTGTGGCAACGGGGAATTAAAGATCGTCAACAATTAACAGCTTTTATTAATCACAAAGCTTATCAACCAGCGAGTCCGTTTGACTTTGGGCAAGAAATGCACTTAGCGATCGCCCGGTTGCAACAAGCATATAACATCAAAGAAAAAATTGCCATTTGGGGAGACTTTGATGCTGATGGCATTACCGCCACATCTGTACTTTGGGATGGATTGGGGCAATTTTTTAAACAAAATACTCAGTTAATTTATTACATTCCCAATCGCCTGAAAGAATCTCACGGACTCAATAATCAAGGGATTGATAATTTAGCAAAACAAGGTTGCAAATTAATTGTTACTTGCGACACTGGCAGCACAAACATTGAGGAAATTATCTATGCCAAACAACTAGGTATAGACGTAATAGTTACAGACCATCACACCTTACCTGCCGAACGCCCACCCGTCGCAGCAATTATCAATCCTCGCTATTTGCCCAGAGAACATCAACTATTCAATCTTTCTGGGGTAGCAGTAGCTTATAAGTTAGTGGAAGCATTATATCAAAGTTTGCCTAATATTGCAAAACATCCCTTAGAGGATTTATTAGATTTAGTAGCAGTAGGATTAATTGCTGACTTAGTGCAGTTAAGTGGAGATTGTCGCTATTTAGCACAGATGGGAATTCAACGACTGCAAGCAGATTTTCAACAGCCAGCAGCAGCGCGTCGCCGTCCGGGGGTGGGGCGATTATTAGAATTGTGCCAGAAAAGTGGCGATCGCCCCACAGATATTTCCTTCGGTTTGGGGCCAAGAATTAACGCCGTTAGCCGCATCCAAGGCGATGCTAGTTTTTGCGTTGAATTATTAACTAGTCGAGATGCCAAACGTTGTAACGAACTAGCCGAAGTTACAGAACTCGCAAACACCCGCCGCAAATCTTTACAAAAAGATGTGCAAGCGCAAGTAGCACAAAAACTTACTCAATTAGACTTATCAACCACCAGCGTCATCGTCCTAGAAGATGCCCAATGGCCTGCGGGTGTCTTGGGCCTAGTTGCTGGACAAGTAGCACAAGAAACAGGCCGCCCGACTATTTTGTTAAGTACGGAAGGGAGTGGGGAATCGGGAGTGGGGAGTGGGGAAGAAGATTCCGCCCCTACTCCCTACTCCCTACTCCCTACTCCCTTAGCAAAGGGTTCCGCCCGTTCGGTGAATTCTGTCGATTTATACCAACTGGTGAAAGACCAAGCACATTTGTTACATCGTTTTGGGGGACATCCTTTTGCAGCAGGTTTGAGTTTGTTAGTAGAGAATATTCCTTTATTTACAGCAGCGATTAATCAGCAGTTGCGGCAATCTTTAGGTAGTACAACCCTAACGCCAACTGTGCAAGCAGACTTGACGGTAACAGTCGCAGACTTGGGAAAAGAGTTATTTTTGGAACTGAAACTGCTAGAACCTTGTGGAATGGGTAATCCTGTTCCGAAATTGCTAATTCAAAACTGCTGGTTTGAAAATTCTTGGCATCGCAATCAGCAGGATTGGCAAGGGAAAAAAGTACAGTACATTAAAACCGAGTTTGATATTCGGGATGATTCCAGCACAAGTGCTTTTCCTGGTATATGGTGGGGACACTACAAAGATGAATTGCCCATAGGAAAGTGTGATTGCATAGCAGAACTAGACTATAACACCTTTAAAAAACGTTATGAAATCAGATTAATTGCCGTGCGTCCCAGTGTGAACTCAGCACTTAACACTCGGAATGGGCTAAACGCCCCGCTATCGCTAACCCCACTCATCTTAGACTGGCGTAACTTCCCCACTTCTGACTCCCAAGCACAGACGCGATTAACCGCGTCTCTCCCAAGTACAGACGCGATTAATCGCGTCTCTCCCCCACTCTTGCTTGAAGATTGTCCCACAAACTGGGATGATTTACGCGCGTGGTTGCGGCGATGTTTAACGATAAGTAGTTCGCAACAACTAGCGATCGCTTGGTCTAAACCCAACCTCCAACCACCCAATCAAATTTGGCTGACTCTTGTAGGAATTGCCAAATATCTCAGTCGCACAAATCAACTAGTTACCCGCGTTCAACTTTTAGAGAAAATCGGCATCACCGACCAAACTTTACTTGTAGGAATCAAAGCTTTAAAATATTTAGGGTTCACAGTCAAACGACAAGACCGTTATTTGCAAATCACCTGGCATCCAAGCGATAGTGCAGAAAACTTGGCTGAGGCAGCAGTGGAACGATTTTTAGCTGCTGTTAGAGAAGAACAATTTCAGCGAGAATATTTTGCTGAAGTTCCTTTATCTACTATTGTGGCGATCGCAAGTTCCGACAATTACATGGGTACAAACTTTTAAAAACGTGAGTTCGACAAACCTCTCCCTGCTTTGAACTAAAGTTCAAGTTTGTCCCTCTGAGACTATCTCCAGGAATGGTTTAGCGCAAATGCAATGCTTGGGACTCTTCTATATTGATGAAAATCGCCAGCCTCAAATCC
>NZ_JAIVFR010000302.1 GCF_020829685.1 Nostoc sp. CHAB 5715
CAACAATGGCATTGTCAGCCGCAACAATGGCATTGTCAGCCGAAACAATCGCATTGTAAGTTGATACAATCGCATTGTCAGGCGATACAATGGCATTGTCAATACAAATTGCGTTCTATTGAAGTCTTTAATATTAACTTCCTCTGCAAGATGCAGACTTTAACCAAGGACTATGGGGCGTATTGGTGGGAAGATTTGCTGTCAGGACGACTTCCCCTTTTTGGTTTAGCGCCAAACCGGTAGCTTCTATGATCGGTTCTGGTGCGGGGGTAGTTATTTTGCTGGGAACAAAGGGGCGATCGCGGTTATCATCGTTTGGATTAAGACTCACCAAATCTACTTTCACTGCATCAGTGTTAAGAGCTTCGCCTGGATTAGGAGGCAAGCCGCCGCGTCCAATGATTGTAAAACTGCTTTTAGCTAAATTTCCACCAGCTTGACAAGTCTGTGCTACTTGGGTATCAACTGGTACGGTTGGCAGGTTGACTAAGCCACTGTTAGGGTCAATATCCGGCGTGTTAAGTTCTACAGTGCCGTTTACACCAAATTCAGAACTAGCGGTGATATCCGAAAGAGAAGTTGGGTTAGAGCGGGGTTGAATGCCATAGATACCAAAGGCTTGAATATCGACTCTCCCACCACTGCCTGTGTAAGCATTAGCAGTGATGTCGCTATTTTCGCTTGGAACGGCAACAATGAAGCCCGACGGGGCATTGATGGTGATGTTGCCACCATTACCACCAGCTTCTGCTGTGCCTGCGGAGGTGGAAATGGAAGCGCCACGACGCAGAAGCAGTAAATCAGTTTGTAAGTTGATGTCGCCACCATTACCCGATGCAGATTGGGCGTTGAGTCTGCCACCGTTGTCTAAGGTAACTCTAGGTGAGGTGACGAGAATATCTCCAGCAGTACCCGTTGTACTTTGGGAGTCAACGAACAAGCCACTGTTAAAGTTAGAACCGCTACCAGAAATGGTGAAAAAATCAGCAGCATTAACTTTAATTGTGCCTGCATTCCCTTCTCCAAAAGTTGAGCCTTCAAGTAAAGCGCGATCGCGTAATGAGAAGGAACCCGAATCGATAGTAATGTTACCCCCATTACCTTCTGTCCCCGTTTGCACCAAGCTGCCAATCCCACTGGTAAAACCGTTTTTCTCCCCAGCAATATCAACAATACCTGTAACATTAACGTTGACATTCCCCGCATCT
Source organism: Nostoc sp. CHAB 5715 (assembly GCF_020829685.1). GTDB lineage: Bacteria > Cyanobacteriota > Cyanobacteriia > Cyanobacteriales > Nostocaceae > Nostoc. Next base: position 1,209 of record NZ_JAIVFR010000302.1, read on the forward strand.
CCCCGTCCTGCTGGCGCTGTTGCAGATGCTTGACGAATAAGGGTTTGCAGTTGAGCGCCATCAATTAATGACAGCATTGCAGCATTGATGTCAATATTGCCACCTTTACCGACGCCTCCTGATTCCACCGTGCTGAGGATGATAGCATTACCTGCAAGGGAAACAGAATCAAGTACCCGCACTATCACATTCCCCGCATTGCCTTGTCCCGATGTTGAGGCAGCAACTTGAGCGCGATCGCGTAACGACAAAAAACCAGAATCAATAGTAATATTACCTCCCTTACCTATACCCCTTGATTTCACCGTGCTGAGAATGGAAGCATCTGCAAGAGAAACAGTATTAAGTGCATTTACTGTCACATTCCCCGCATTCCCAAGTCGTGAAGTTGAGGTAGAAAGTAGAGCGCGATCGCGTAACGAGAATGAACTAGAATCGATAGTAATGTTACCCCCATTGCCAACTGTCCCAGTTTCCACAAGGCTGCCAATCCCACTGAAACCGTTTTTCCCTCCAGCAATATCAACAGCGCCAGTAACATTAACATTGACATTCCCCGCATCCCTCCGTCCTGTTGGCTGGGTACCAGATGCACCACGAGTAATAGTTTGCAGTTGAGCGCCATCAATGAGTGATAAGGTTGCAGCATTGATGTTGATATTGCCGCCCTTCCCGACACCCCCTGATTCCACCGTGCTGAAGATGGGAGCATATGCGAGGGTAACAAAATTTTTTGCATTCACTGTCACATTCCCCGCATTCCCTTGTCCATAAGTTGAGGCTTGAAGTTGAGCGCGATCGCGTAACGAGAATGAACCAGAATCGATAGTAATGTTACCCCCATTGCCAACTGTCCCCGTTTCCACCCGACTGTAAATCGCACTAAAAAGACCGTTTTTCTCCCCAGCAATATTAACTGACCCAGTAACATTAACATTCACATTCCCCGCATCCCCCCGTCCTGCTGGCTGGGTACCAGATGCACCACTAGTAATGGTTAGAAGTTGAGCGCCATCAATGAGTGATAAGGTTGCAGCATTGATGTCGATATTGCCACTCTTCCCGACACCCCCTGATTCCACCGTGCTGAAGATGGGAGCATATGCGAGGGTAACAAAATCTTTTGCACGTACTGTGACATTTCCTGCATTCCCTTGTCCAGAAGTTGAGGCTTGAATTCGAGCGCCATCTCGTAACGAGAAAGAACCTGAATCGATAGTAATGTTACCCCCATTGCCAACTGCCCCCGTTTCCACGGTACTGAAAATCGCACTGACAAAACTGTTTGGCTCCCCAGCAATATCAACAGCACCAGTAACATTAACATTGACATTCCCCGCATCCCCCCGTCCTGCTGGTTGGGTATCAGAAGCTTCAAGAGTAGAGGTTACCAGTTGAGCGCCATCAATGAGTGATAAAGTTGCAGCATTGATGTCAATATTGCCACCTTTACCTACACCCCCAGCCCTCACCGTACTGAAGATGAAAGCATTATCTGCAAGGGAAATAGCATTTTTTGCACTCACTGTTACATTTCCCGCATTCCCTTGTCCAGAAGTTGAGGTAGAAAGTTGAGCGCCATCTTGTAATGAGAATGAACCAGCATTGATAGTAATATTACCCCCGTTCCCTTGTGATCCCAAGCGCATAAAATTGCCAACACTACTCCCACCAGCAACTTTGATTTCCCCGGTAGCATTAAGCTTAATATCTCCTGCAACAGTTTCAGATGTCCCAAAACCTTCCTCAATACCACCGCTTAAAATAATTCCTCCCAAAACCAGTAAGGTAAAAGCAAATATCGCTGCATTTGCGCTGTATCAGAAAGTCCAAGAGGGCCAGCAGAACTACTAAATAGATAATCAAGTTGATGGTACGTACTCACACAAGCTTGTACACCCAGAAATTGAATCGCAAACCCTTGTACCCAACGAGGTGCTTTCAGAGCAATACCCAAGATTATGAAACCCAGCAAGGGAATTGCCACCAATCCAAACCCGGAACGTACCCAAATTAATGTGGAAAATAGCAAAAAACTCCCTAATATTTTTAAACAGAGGGTTGCTGCTGTAAAACTGCGGGAAGCCAGAATCAAACCTGCACCTGCAAGAGGCGGCCCCATTGGGCCTGCGGCTGCGACTATTGCCGGGCCAATTGGCCCAAATGCCGGCTGAATGCCATAGGTTGCGACACCAGAACCATTGCTAAAAATCTGCAATTTCTGAAACTGTCCCCCTAATAGGAGTGCCATTAAGCCGTGACCCATTTCATGAAACCAAGTTGCCAGGATTGTAAATGGGTATAAGATATAATCCCCTGCTGGTATTTGCCATAGTAAAGCAGTTGCGATCGCTGCTGCAATTAGCCAGGTTAGCCCCATGCGTTCAACAACTGGCTGTGCTTCTTTGGTAAGCAAGGGTTCAAAATTTTTACTTGGTTCTTTCATAGTTCATTCAATTTTGGATTTTAGATTTTAGATTTTCCCTTCAATCCAAAATCTAAACTTGGCAATGTATTTTCATCCATCTTAGTGTAATTATTAAGGTAATGGAGTTGCTGAAAAATGTAACAATTCGCACCTCGAAGCGACGGCTTTAAACTATGGGGCTATCAAGAACAACATAGTTATCCGTCGCTTGTTTGATGCGGTTCATTTGTTTCTCCTCCAAAAGGGATGCTGGAGGATAGCCAGAAAATGCCTAGACTGATGTCACAATTGATCGAGAATCAGTTAAGCAAGTTGAAAGAGGAATGTCATTAAGTCTCCTTTACCCAAGCTGATGCGATCGCCTGGTCGCAAGCGATGACGATTCCCTGGTAAAAGTGGCAAATTATTAATGTAAGTGCCATTGGAACTTCCTACATCCTCTACATAATGAGCATCTCCTTCGACGCGAATATCTGCATGAATCCGTGAGACAATTTCTGAATTAGGAAATCCTGAAACATCTATATCTGGGGGAATCCGGTCATTGGGCTTGCCGATATGAATCACAGAGAGATTTTGCGGCAATTCGATTAAGCGATCGCTTTGAACGTGGATTAACCGCGCTGTAATCTGCTGCAATTGCGTTCTGGCGACAGTTGCAGTTGGTGCTGGTGCGGCTGGCTCCTGTACTTCGGCTTCAGGGGCTGGCGCTGGTTCTAACGGTGGTGGAGTAGGAATACTTTGTCCAGAGACTACGGGTTGAGCTTCTAAGGCTGGTTCTGGAAGGCTGCTTTCTGCCACAGGCACCTCTGGCGGAGCTACTGGGGGAACTGCCACCTCTGTTGCTGGTAAAGATGAGCCGGAGGGATGGGAATTAGTAGAGCCGCTTATTCCCAAAGCGTCTGGTTGTAAAAGTTCTAACAGGGGATCGGGTGGAACTAACGGCGGCACTTCCACAGGAACATCGGGAGTAACTGTTACAACTGCCGCAGTATGAACGTGTGGAACTTTTGCGGAGTGAAGGTTATAGCCACACTGACCGCAGAATGCAGCATCTGCCTGCACAGTTGCCCCACAACTAGGACAGTTAGTAGTCGCGGGTAAGGGTGTATAGCAAGCTTCACACTGGACAGCGCCATCAGGGTTGGGATGATTGCAATTAGGGCAGACGATCATCGATATTTAGCCTTTGTTCAAGATCATCATAAATATAGGTAGGACTGGCAAGCAGAGGGCGGCCCTAGCTTTAGATTCTAGCAATTACTGCTAATGGAACGATGAATTGGACACAGGGAAAGGGAGGAGCAGAGGAGATGAGGGAAATGAGGGGGATGAGGAGGATGAGGGGGACAAGGGAGAATTTACTCCCCTCTCTCCCATACCCCATGACGGCAGTTGCTCCACTTGGGGAGACCCCAAGACCGCACTGCCTCCCCCATGCCCAATGCCCAATGCCCAATTCTCAAGTTTAATGTTGAAGTTCCAAACCTGCTGCCGCATCTAGCAACCACCAAAGTTCTCCTTGGGGTTGAATTAAGCGGGATGGGTAAGTGAAGTCATCGGCTACAGGTGCAAAGACTTGCGCCAAGGCTGGTCGTTTATTAGCACCAGCAACCAGAAAAATCACACTGTTCGCAGCGTTGATGAAGGGGTATGTGAAACTTATCCTGGGGTTTCCGTCTTTGTTACCCACAGTAACTAGGCGATCGCGTACTTTGAGAGCCTCTGTGTGGGGAAACAAAGATGCGGTATGTGCATCATCACCCATTCCTAACAATATTACATCCAACGAGGGAAACTCCGCCCCAGAAGAATTGAAAAATTCTTTAAGCTGTTGTTCATACTTAGCAGCAGCCACTTCTGGATTCACTTCCAAGGTTGGTACGGGGTGAATGTTAGCTGCTGGGATATCAACATGATCTAGCCACGCCCGACGCGTCATCAGTTCATTGCTATCGGGGTGATTTGGTGGTACGTAACGCTCATCCCCCCAGAATATATGAATTTTGTCCCAAGGCAGTTTTTGATTAGCTATCGCTTCGTATAACGGTTTAGGTGTACTGCCGCCAGATAAGGCGATGCTAAACCGCCCTCGCTGCTCAATTGCAGTTTCTAACTTGGACAGAATTAATTCTAGCGCTCGTGCAACCAGCGCCGGCTGATCCGGTAGAACTTCAACGGTTTTGTTCATGGCTTCATCATCATATTGCTGGCTTCTGGCAATACAATACCGAACTTATTACAATCCTCCTTTTTAACTTTTGAAACATTTAACATCGTGGATTAGGTAGGCTGGAAAAACGTAGATGCTTATCATCTTCAACGGTAAGTTGTCAGTAGTCGGTTGTACTAACTACTAACGGCTCTGATGATTATTTTTATTTACACCCAGTTACTTGATACTTTGTTGATTAACACCACAGAGGATACATTTATTAATTCTTATTAAAAATTAATAAAACTAATTAATCATTTCATTTTGCGCTGGGTAATAACATATTATCAATCTCCCACAAAGAGTGCTTCCCAGTCTGCGATCGCTTCGCGTTGGGCGATTAACAATTCCTGAATTCCTTTTTGGGCGACATCTAGCAGTTGATTCAGCTGAGTCCGGCTAAAGCTGCCTTCTTCGGCTGTTCCTTGGACTTCAATGATTCCCAGGTGTTGATTCATCACCACGTTAAAATCTACTGTTGCAGCCACATCTTCGATATAATTCAGATCCAAAAATGGCTCTCCATCCAGTAATCCTACCGAAACGGCTGCTACTTGTCCACACAGAGGCGATCGCTCCAACACCCCCTCTTCCAATAATTTAGAAATCCCATGAGCCAACGCCACAAACGAGCCTGTAATGGCTGTTGTCCGAGTTCCAGCATCTGCTTGCAGCACATCAGCATCCACAGTCAGCGTGTGTTCTCCCAGCGCCTCAAAATCCACTGCTGCGCGTAAACTGCGACCAATTAGACGTTGAATTTCTTGCGTCCGTCCAGATAATTTTAATAATTCTCTTTCTTGCCGTTTTTGAGTAGCAGATGGTAGCATACGGTACTCAGCAGTTAGCCAACCTTTACCAGTTCCTTCGAGAAACTTCGGAACTCCCTTATTAACGCTAACAGCACAAAGTACTTGAGTATCACCGCATCTTGCGAGAACAGAACCGGGGGCAAAGCGGGTGAAATTGGGGTAAAAGCTGATCGGACGTAGTTCGTAAGCAAGACGACCGTCAGAACGCTGCCAAGCCATTGGAGTTGCCTCAAGTTTTACAATACTGGCTTAAGATTACCTTAGTATTATTGGGCATTGGGCATTGGGCATTGGGCATTGGGCATCCCTTCGGCTTCGCTCAGGGCAAGTGGGCATTGGGCATGAGTTATTTCTCCCTCACCTCCCTCATCTCCCTCACCTCCCCCTGCTCCCTCATCTCCCTCATCTCCCCCTGCCCCCTGCCCCCTGCCCTCATCTAAGGAACTGAAAGCAGAGTCAAAATATTTTGCAGCACCATATCTGGTGACTGGTCGCCGTTGATGGTCAATAAGCAGCGACGACGGTCGTAATATTCTAGGATGGGAATGGTGCGATCGTAGAATAATTCTACACGGCGTTGCACGATTTCTGGTTGGTCATCTGGTAGCGATCGCCCCAAGGATCGGCTAACCATGACTGCTTCCGACACTTGTAGATAAATTGCCCAATCTAGCTTTTGCTCTAAATTATCCAATAAAAAATCTAATTCTTCAGCTTGGAAGGCGGTACGGGGATAGCCTTCTAAGACCCAATCGCAGTTAATATCTGGTTGTCTGAGGC
>NZ_JAIVFR010000303.1 GCF_020829685.1 Nostoc sp. CHAB 5715
AAAATGCCCATATTGCGAATCAACCAACGCCACTGCATACAAGAATGAGCGTAGATATCACTGTAACGAATGCTTTACTTCATACAGTGTTACAGTGGGTACACTTTTTCACAAGACTCATGTAGAATTACAAAAGTGGTTTGTAGCGATTCACCTTGTGCTTAATTCACCAGGGGGTATTAGTGTGCGTCAGCTTGCCAAGGAAGTTGGAGTTAATAAAAATACAGCCAGTTACATGATTGAGCGCATTCGTAAAGCAATGATTGAGGAAAAGGAAATGCTACTGAGGATTAATGAATAGAAGTGAATAAAAATCAGTGCAAATCAAACTTTAACAACAATAATAAAAACCACATAGGGTGATAATGCACCTTATACAGAGTATTGCACAAAGCTTGTTTCACCTATCATCAATATTTTTTTAATTTCTTAGCTAGCTCAAAGTAAGCAGTTTTAAGAGTGTTATTTATCAGGATAGATATTATGATGATATTGCCAAACTCTACCACAACAAGTACTACAGAATCTAATTTTTCTGACACCACTACGTCCTTAGTTAGTTTTTTATCTGACATAACTACAATCATAGGTTTCCCAATTGCAATCGTTTCTTTAACTGTTGCAGTGATGTCATATAGGAGTCAGCAAGAAGTATCTGAGAATAGTTTAAGGCAGCCTGTTTCAAGAGGAGAATTAAATATCTTAAATAAATTAATGATTCCACCAAACTTAATAGTAAAAAGCATAGCCGAGATTTTTCCAGATTCAGCAATTGTCGAAAATATTCAACAAAAACTATCGAATACACAGAAGTCATTGGATGAAAAACTTAAATTTTTGCAAGAACGTTGTCAGAATAGCCAAAAGGCAGGTATATGGCTATTGAAGAATAGTAAAAATATATCAAAAGAAGCAAGTGAAAAAGTTTTAGGCAGTTACTCCACCTTAAAAATCAAAAGGAATGGTAGAGATAGGTATACTCAAGAAGAGTTCAGTTTATTTTCCGAACATATTGAAATCTACTTGAAGTTGGTTGGTCACTGCCTTAATGATTGTAGACCTAATGCTCTTGAAAAGGCTTTAACAAATACGTTTTCTCCAATTATAGATGATTTATATGTAGAAGATTATGAGAAAGCGCTAAGGTCTATTTTAGAGAGCATAGCTATGCGTGATCTTTCCCAAAAATCACGCAAAGAACTTAAACTTTATATTAACTTGTTAATAGATACTATTAAAGATAAATCATCTTAATTTCTTAGCTTTATCCCTTAATTGTCTCTCTGCTTGTAAATGTTTTTTAATTGCATTTTGATCATTTTTATCTCTTTGATTTTTCAACTCTTGGCGAAGGTTACCTAAATTCGACTTAATGTTAGTAATTTCTTGAATTCTGTCTCGCCATTTTTTTAAATAAGGCTGATCTAGCAATTTCTGAAACTGTGTTAAATTCTTTATGGTATCATCTAAAGAATTTTCTGCTTCCATTAGAGCCTGATCAATTATGTCAATGGCATCGCCCTTATTTTGATTATCTGCCATTTGTATATCTCAATACTAAATTATATTTTGTAGAAAGCTTTCTATATTTCAAAAATGATCATCTTCTAGTTATGTATTTAAAGTCACTACCGCTAACTGGGACACTGTTATTTTTTCTATTTTTATTAAAGCCAGTTGCAGTTATAGTTGGGTATCTATGATCGCAAAATGTTTAACGTGATCGCACTCCGGCCATCATGTTTAACTTACAGCCAAGATTCCCAAGCTAACTCACTCACTTGTCTCATGTGGTCAAAATCACTGTCTTGTGAAATAATCGTCAAATTATGATGCAAAGCGATCGCACACACCACCAAAACCCACATAATTAGCCCCCTCCTCGCTTGCGGGGAGGGGGTTGGGGGTGGGGTTCTATCTCTGCAACCAAGCAGCAATATCCTGCAACACCCCCTCCATCCTCTCCAGAACATCCTCATTTCTAAATCGCACAACCTGCAACCCCAAACTCTCCAAAAATTCTTGACGTATCGCATCTTCTTGTTGCGTGTAGTCGTGAATTTCGCCATCCACTTCCACAACTAACCGCGCTTCATTACAGTAAAAATCGACGATAAAACGGTCAATTGTTTGCTGACGGCGGAACTTGAAACCCAAAAGTTGCTTGTGTCTCAACTTCTGCCAAAGTAGCTTTTCTGCTGGAGTTGGTTCACACCGCATCTGTCGCGCCAATGGCTTAAGTTTTTTCCAAAGTTCGTATGGGGTTTGCCAAGGGTATCCCGGAACCCCACCCCCTAACCCCCTCCCCGCAAGCGAGGAGGGGGGACTGGAGTTGGTGAGAGGCTTTGGGTTGGGGTTGTGATTTTCGGTCATTTGCGATGTTGATGGTTAGCTAATATTTCATGTATTATTCCCAGCGATCGCACTCTCCAAACTCCTCAAAATGGCATAATCAGACATGGCTGCACCTTCAAAACTGATGTAAATCCTGCCAATGTCTAACGATGAATATGACAGTCCGTGGAAAGAAGCTATAGAAACCTACTTTCAAGAGTGCATTGAATTTTTCTTTCCTGTAGCTGCGGAAGGAATAGACTGGAAGCGAGGCTATACTTTTTTGGACAAAGAGTTACAGCAAGTAGTTCGAGATGCAGAACTAGGGCAAAGATTCGTTGATAAACTCGTTCAAGTCTGGCGGCGCAATGGCGAAGAAAGGTGGGTATTAGTCCATCTGGAAGTCCAAAGTAATGAAGAAACCAACTTTGCCCAACGGATGTCCGTCTACCACTACCGACTGTTTGACCGTTACAATCGGTCTATAGCTAGTCTAGCCATCTTAGGTGACGATCGCCCCACATGGAAACCAAATCAGTTTAGCGATGAACTATGGGGTTGCGAAGTCAAATTCAAGTTTCCCATTGTTAAATTACTTGAATATAGCCAACAATGGACGGAATTAGAAGCAAGTTCTAACCCATTTGCTACAGTAGTGATGGCTCATTTGAAAGCAAAGGAAACACGCCAAAATGACCAAGAGCGTAAACGGTGGAAGCTTGATTTAACGAAACGACTCTACGAAAAAGGTTATCAGCGCGAAGATATCATCAACCTATTTCGGTTTATCGACTGGGTGATGAGATTACCTGAAGAATTAGAGAACAGTTTTTGGCAAGAAGTGACTCAATATGAGGAGGAAAAGAAAATGCCGTATATTACCAGCGTAGAAACAAGGGCTATTGAACAAGGAAAAATAGAAGGAAAAATAGAAGGAAAAATAGAAGGACTTATTGAAGGTATTGAAATGGGTTTGGAACTAAAATTTGGCAGCGAAGGTTTAACCATACTAGCAGAGATTTCCCAAATACAGAATTTAGAGATATTAAGAGCTATTGTTACCAGTATAAAAACTGTGAATAATCTAGAAGAACTCCGGCAAATATATCAATAATTCACCACTTATACTCGACTGTAAAATGATTGCCCATCTTAAAAAATCCGAGTGCATTGGTGATGAGATTACCTGAAGAATTAGATAAAAATTTTTGGCAAGAAGTAACTCAATATGAGGAGGAAAAGAAAATGCCGTATATTACCAGCGTAGAAACAAGGGCTATTGAACAGGGAAAAAGAGAAGGACTCATTGAAAGTCTTGAAGTCTGTTTAGAACTAAAATATGGCAGCGAAGGTTTAACAATATTACCAGAGATTATCGAGATACAGAACGTAGAGATATTAAGGGCTATTCTCACCAGTATCAAAACTGTGAATAATCTAGAAGAACTCCGGCAAATCTATCAATAATTTACGACTCAAATTCGACTCTAAAAAGCAGCGATGTCTGAGATAGACTGCTATACTTTAATACACTCCCTTTAATCCAATGTCATCCTCTGCCAATTTTAAAATATTAAGTTAAATTAAGAATTATTGCAAACTAGTAAACAATTTTTGGGAATATCACCCAAGCTAATTAAAAGGTTTACGCAGAATGGATATTTTAATAGAATAATCTCATCAAAAGATTCGCAGAAACATAAATGGACTGGATTACACTACTGCGATCGCTACAGTCTGATTTTATTAAAAGGTTAACATCTGGTTGTCTGCTTCATTGTGAAACAGAAGGTCAATATAGTGAATTAACTATAATCTCTGGAGAAAGGTTAAGGGCATTACGGGAATTTTGCTGGCTGATGGCTGAGAAATACAAGCGTGTTTTACCAGTCCGTGATGTTTTTATTAGCTATCTTAAAGGGAAGTTGGGTGAGGAAGTTGTCAAAGAACGTTTAGCTGATTTTATTACCGAAGTCGATTATGAAAAGCGATTCGGCGGCGATGGCAATATAGATTTTACCTTGACTTCTGACCCATCTATTGGTATTGAGGTAAAATCTCGCCACGGTAGTATTGATAGAGTTAGATGGTCAATTAGTTCAGAAGAAGTTGAAAAAAATGCAGTTGTAGTTTGCATTTTGATTCAAGAAGATGTGAGTGAAGCACAATCTGAATATCACCTTTTTTTGGCTGGCTTTCTCCCAACCCGGATGATTAAGTTGAAAACTGGTAAAATTTCTTTTGGCATAGAACAATTACTGTATGGTGGTGGTTTATGGTGCTATCTAGAACAGTTACAATCTTCTATAAATTCTTCTAGAGAACAACCACCAATTTACAAATATCTCCCGAAGCAGGAAATTGCATCTAAGCCAACTATTAATCAGTTGAGTAAATCTAATTTTCAACCAGAATATAGTGATGAAAATTTAAATATACTTTATGTAAGATTAGGTGATGAATGTTTTGAGAAAGGAGAATATTCAAATGCGATCGCCAATTATAATCAAGCCTTACAAGTTAAATCTAGTGATGTTGATTTATATTATAAACGAGGTTTAGCTCATTATCAAATAGGAGATTATGAAGCTGCGATCGCAGATTATTCTCAGGCAATTCAGATAAATCTTCATGATGCTAAATCTTACAATAAACGAGGTCTAGCTCTGTCTCAACTGGGGCGATTAGAAGAAGCAATTAATGATTATACCCAAGCTATCAGAATTAATCCTAATGTTGCCGTAGCTTATAAAAACCGGGCTGAAGCTCGTTCTCATGTGGGAGATAATCAAGGGGCAATTGAAGATTATACCCAGGCTATTAAAATTAACCCCCATTATGCAGATGCTTATAAAAATCGTGGAATTGCTCGTTATTTATTAGGCTCTCAACCGGGATTTCCCCAAGCAATCAAGATTAATCCTAAAGATGCCATAGCTTATAAAAAACGTGGTAATGCTCGTTCAGATTTAGGAGATTTTGAAGGAGCGATTGAAGATTATACTCAGGCAATACAGATTAATCCTAATTATGCAGATGCTTATTACAACCGTGGTAATGCTCGTTCAGATTTAGGAGATTTTGAAGGAGCGATTGAAGATTATACTCAGGCAATACAGATTAATTCAAATTATGCAGATGCTTATTACAACCGTGGCAATATCCGTTTAGAAATAGCAGATAAACAGGGAGCAATTGAAGATTTTCAAAAAGCGGCAGATATCTATCGTCAAGAAGGTAAGCTAGAAGCACTCAAAGATACACGAGAAATAATATTAGATTTAGAAATAGAAGAATCATTAGATATTTTAAAATTTTAGAAAATTGATGAATTTGGATAAATAGTCCGTTTCAACAGACTAAATTGAATTAGTTATATAGCAGTCCTAAATGATTTGTAAACTTCTCTCCTTCTCCTCTTGGCGCTCTTGGCGTCTTGGCGGTTCGATAATTTTTACAACTCAAATAGGATTGCTATAGTCAGTTCAACGGAAATCTTGCACCAGTTCCAACAACCGCCTAGTAATGAATTACTAGGCTAATAGCGAAAGTCTTCTAAAGAAGACTGAGGAAAGATTTCAGTCCATTTTAATGGACTTGGGCTATGAGCCAGGAAATTTATTTCCTGGCGGGCAATGGTGCTAATTGAGAATGATGCAAGATATCAGTTAAAACGGACTTTTGCTATTTAGGCTGCGATTTTATTCGCAAGCTGACTCTGGGTTGAGCGACAATTTGACTATTACAAAAATCTGGGTAATGACAAAACCTTACATCTCATTCAAACGAGAAGGGCAATTAAGCGCCTATTTACTTAGCTCACAAAATTGTTCCAGTCTCTTTCAAATAAACCCGCGTAAATGGTTCATCTTCACCTAAAGAATAATCTTCAATCAATCCTTTGCGGCGAATAGAAATGTCGTTGCCTTTTCTAATCACCACAGTCGAACCATCAAACACATCCCGCACCAACATCATCTCAGTTTCGGTGGGATTATCCAAAACTACCATATTACTACTGCGGTAAAACATACCCTCTTCATCTAGAATATCTTCCGCATACTCAGCAATGAGCAAATCAAGTTTTGGATGACGCAGTAAAGTTTGGACGTTGCTATTGTAATTTTTGCTTAATACTTTTTTCGAGCGATTCACAAAAACTGCATCACGACAAACAGCGCCTATTGTCCAGTTGGGATTTTGCAAAAGGATATGGTCAATTGTTGCTTGCAGTTCTTCAACTGAGATTTTATTAAAGGTAATAATCGGTATCCTGGCATCTGTACCCGACTCAAAAAAGGTTTCTAAGATATGAGAAGGCACATCAACGCTTTCACCAACAGAAGGTTTAAGATGCATTAAAACACCTGGTGCAGCGTTGATTTCCAAGATAGCAAAGTTACTGGATTTCCAAGATTCTGAGAGACTTTTCGTAATGACATCAATACCAAGGCAAGTCAACTGGAAGTGTTGGGCAATATCTTGCGCCAAGATAATATTGTCATCATGAACTGTCTGGGTTGCATCAATGCTCATACCTCCGGCTGAAAGATTGGCGACTTTACGGAGATAAACAGTGCGTCCCTTCTCAATCACGCTGTCTAATGATAAGCGCTGTTCCTCTAGGTAAAGTTCCATCGCTTCATCTATCTGAATTTTGCTCATCGGCGAGGTAGGCGTGTCTAAACGTGCAGGTTTCCGGTTCTCTTGGCGGATTAATTCTGCAAGCGTTAAGTAGCCATCACCAACAACCGATGCTGGACGGCGTTCTGTGGCGGCCACAAATCTGCCATTGACACACAACAAGCGAAAATCTGAGCCGGAAATGCTTTTCTCAACAATTATCCGAGTTAGCTGATCTTCGGGAATCGCTGCCAGTGCCCTATTATAAGCAGCTGCAAGTTCTTTTGAGTCTTGCACGTCAGCCGTAACGCCAATTCCTTTGTGACCTACCACTGGCTTAACTGCCACTGGGTAGCCAATTTGTCTTGCTGCCGCCAAAGCTTCCTTTTCAGTAAAGACGATATCGCCTTCAGGAACTGGGAAACCCAACGTTTTTAAAAATGCCTTACAGTCATCTTTGC
>NZ_JAIVFR010000304.1 GCF_020829685.1 Nostoc sp. CHAB 5715
GACTAAAGATTTTTCGGATTATTTAGTCATCAAAAGATGACTTTCGCTATTAGCAAGGAACTTCAGTTCCTTGCGGGACATGGCTTTTACGTTAAGTTGACACGTATGAGCTGGCTCGTGCCCCTACAATATTCATAACTCCTAAGTTTATTAAAAACCGATTGATGGCAGCTTGCCTTGTAGCGACTGAAATTTAGACTGAACACAGTTGGCACAATTGCAACCAAGTTGATCAATAATCGGATTAGATGTTTGAGTCAACTTTGGTGTTGCCAAATCAGAAATTTGTTGTGTAGATACTACCGTCATAATTTGGGTAGCATAAGCATATTTCAGGCTGGATGCGTTTACTGGATTGACTACCAGCAGCATGGATACCAGAGATGCGGGACAGGCAAGTAAAATCAGTTTGATTATGTTCATAAATTTACACAAAGATACCTTTGCTGATACAGCATAGCCAATAAATTGCCCACCTTCAACTTTAATTAGTGAGTACTGCTTAACTACGCCCAAATCCTTGACCGCGCAAAACCTTTGACAATACAAGTAATTCGCCCTGCTCACCGCCTGCGGCCAGTAACTTACCTTGGGGATGCCAAGCTAGGGTGGAAAATCCTGCTGAGACACCTGTGATAATTTGGGATACTTCTTTGGCTTTGTTCCACAAACACAACCAGCCATCAGCAGCAGCAGAAGCAAGAAGGAAGCTTTTAGGTGCAAAGGCGATCGCATTAATCACACCCACATGATTAGTTAATACTCGTGCTTCCCAACCTAAAGAATCATCCTCTAGTTTTTGCCACACCACAATACCTTCAACGCTAGAAGATGCCAGTATTGGCGCACCCACTTTAGTCATAGCTTCTGACCATGCCAATTGGCGAATTTTACCAGGGAAGCCACGCATCACCCAAGGGTCGGGGTTGTTCCATTCTAAAACGGTGACACTACGATCCATGTTGCCAGAAGCCAGGAATTTGCCATCGGGCGACCAAGCCATAGCTACACTGACACTAGGCATATCTAAGCTGTATGGTTCTTCATCCCAGTTTTGACTATGCCAAATTTTAATACCCTTATAACCACTAATGGCTAAGTACTGTCCGTCAATCCGCCAATCTATACCCAATACTGAAGAGTTGTCGAAATTCAGCGTCACGACAATTTCACGAGTATCTGCATCCCAAACTTGGACGTAACGCCCCAAACTAAAAGCCAGTTGGTTACTGGTGTAATTCCAAGCTAGCTTGTCAACCCATGCGGGGGCATTTTCCAACGTGGCGATTAATTCACTACCGCGCCAAATTTTCACCTGTCCATCTTGTCCGCCAACGGCTAAAAATTTTCCATCGGTTGAAAAAGCTAGACAGTCTACTGATTTACCGTTACCAGTTTGTAAGGTTGTGAGTTCGCCATCATTCCACAAAACTACTTCACCGGCGGCGGAAGTTGCTGCTAAAGTTTTACCTTGTGGCGACCAAGCGATCGCAGTTACATAATCTGAAAGTGTCCCCGAGTAATGTTGTTCAAATTCCTTAGATTTGGTTGTGGAGTTCATATCTTTGAAGGGGAGTGGGGAGTGGGGAATCGGGAGTGGGGAATCGGGAATCGGGAATCGGGAATCGGGAATTCCCTACTTCCTACTCCCTACTCCCCACTCCCCACTCCCTAAATTAAGCTAAACAAGCGAGAAAATCTTGCTTGAGTTGGGCTGCATCAAGGTTGCGACCGATAAAGACTAGTTCGTTTTTGGGAGTTTCGCTTGGTTTCCAGGGGCGATCGGGTTTGCCATCAAATATCATGTGTACTCCTTGGAATACAAATCGATTCTCTTCTCCAGCAATATTTAAAATGCCTTTCATCCGAAAGATATCTGGGCCTTGGGTACGCAGTAACTCCGAAAGCCAAGCGTTTAATTTTTCTCCATCGACTGCACCTGCTTCTACTAAAGCTACAGAAAAAACAGTTTCATCGTGTACGTGGGCATCTTCGCCTAAAAAATCTGGATCAATTTCTAATGCACGATCTAAATCAAAGGCTTTTACACCTAATAAAGCATCCATTCCTAGTTCAGAATTTTGGGTACGGTAGATTTTTGCGATCGCATTCATCGCCCGAATCCGTTTTTCTAATTCATTCAACTCTTCTGGCGCTACCAAATCTGTTTTATTAAGTAAAATTACATCGGCAAAGGCAATCTGTTCTTGTGCTTCGTCTGCATCCCAGTGCTGCGAGATATGCTTGGCATCTACGACTGTCACCACCGCATCTAGAGACAGTTGGCTTTGCAAATCTTCATCAACAAAAAATGTTTGAATCACTGGTGCTGGATCTGCTAATCCAGTTGTTTCAATTACTAAATGGTCAAATTTATCGCGCCGCTTCATCAAATTGCCAATGATGCGAATTAAATCGCCGCGCACTGTACAACAGATACAGCCATTGTTCATTTCAAAAATTTCTTCATCTGCATCAATAATCAATTGATTATCAATACCCACTTCCCCAAATTCATTGACAATCACAGCAACTTTTTTGCCATGTTCGTAGGTGAGGATGTGATTGAGTAGAGTCGTTTTACCTGCTCCCAAATAGCCTGTAAGAACAGTAACGGGAACTGAATTGTTGATTACGTCAGCCACCATACTCTAAATTCCTCTTGTCTCACCTTATGGATAATCATTATCACACATCATAAATCTTTTTATATTTTTGTGCGAACTTGCGGGTTTTAACTAAATCTTAAGGGGAGCATCCCACTTTTTTGCATGTCATTGCAAGCGTTGCGAACGCGAGTGCGTCTCTTAGAGTTGCAATCACAAAATCCTCCTCCCTCAGAGCGAGTCCATGCGATTGCTTCGTCGTTCCTCCTCTCTACGAGACGCACTCGCGTTCGCAATGACAATTATTTTCTCATTAAAAAATAAAAACTGGGATGCACCCAATCTTAAGAGTCCCTAATCCCTAATAAGTACTCAAAAAGCCCATTTTTATCTGAATAGACTTTCAGACTGCTGCACTATCCTGTAATCTAAAACAAGAACAGACTTTCTAAATGGGGAAAAAGTTACAGTTTCAAGGTCAAGGTTACAGCGCTAAGAGACGGATATTCACTCATTCCCGTTCGGCTCCCTTCGACTACGCTCAGGGCAAGCCGCTCAGGACAAGCTCAGGGCAAGCCGCTCAGGACAAGCTCAGTACAAGTCACGGCAAGCCCACTCCCCACTCCCCACTCCCCACTCCCCACTCCCCACCCCCCACTCCCCACCCCCCACTCCCCACTCCCCACTCCCCACTCCCCACTCCCCATTGAAATTGCTATGGCACCTTTACCCGATTACCGCCCTAAACAACTATCTTTAGGCCCCTTGGAAGCGGAAATTTTAAATATCATCTGGGAACTTGGTTCAGCCACAGTAAAGGATGTACACGATCGCATTCTGGCTGACCCCAACCGCGAATTAGCGTATACTTCTGTCACTACTGTCTTACGTCGCCTCACTGATAAAGGTTGGCTAGCCTGTGACAAGAAAGAGCGGGCATTCTATTGGCGGCCAATGCTGAGTAAACAGCAATCAGATGTCATCAAAGCTCACGAGCAGTTACAGCGATTTCTGGCGGTGGGAAACCCCGATGTTATCGCAGCCTTTGCCGATAGCCTAGATGAAGCAGCTAGTGAGCAAATAGCAGCGATCGCCAAACGCATTCAATCAGCACGCCAAGCCAGGGAGGAAAAATGATGCATCTAATGATGATTTTGATTGCTTTGGCAGTTGCCTGGTGGTTAAGATCCTCTTGGAATAAACCCCAAGGCAATTGGAATATGCGATGGCAGCGATCGCTATTTTTGTTCCTCTTCCCACCCTTGCTAATTTTCATGACAGCGATCGCGGTGCTGTTCATGGGGCCTCAAGGACAAATGGGCGGAATGTATACAGGCTCAGTCAGCTATTTACTAGCATTAATTTATCTGGCATTTTTTGCCATTTTATGCATGAAACTGGCCTTTCAAGGTTTGCAGTCTGTAGAATCTGCGCGTAACTGTCCTCTGGTGAATTTGGGGAATAAACGAGCCAGGTTACTGCAAACGGGCGCGTTATTTGCGGGTCAAATCGGTTTTTGGCAACCAGAACTAGTGGTTAGTCAAGGATTAGTGCAAACTCTCTCACCGGCTCATTTAGAAAGCGTCTTAGCCCATGAGCAAGGGCATCACCATTACAGGGATACATTCTGGTTTTTTTGGCTGGGTTGGGTGCGTTCTTGCACGACATGGTTGCCAAATACAGAGCCTTTGTGGGAAGAACTGTTAGCTTTGCGCGAACTCCGTGCCGACGGTTATGCAGCATTGCAGGTAGACCCTCTGGTGTTAGCAGAATCACTTTTATTAGTGGTTAGTAGCAGTCCAGTCTTATCAGAAATATGCTGTGCTGCATTAGGTTCTTCTGGTGCAGATCGCTTAAAACAAAGAGTAGAAGCTTTATTAGCACCACCAGAAGCAACCCCAGAAGCTCAATTACAATCTTGGCATGGATTTATGTTAGCTTTTCTACCTTTAGTAACTGTGATGTTTCATAGTTAAATTGAAGTTGCTGACTGTTAAAAAGCTATTACGGCACGAAACTGCGACGGTAGCAACTTCTGCCAAGACGTTTTCGTGTTACGCGCAGGCTGTAGCAGCTTCCGTCATGACGTTTCCGTGTTACGCGCAGTCTGTAGCAGCTTCCGTCATGACGTTTCCGTGTTACGCGCAGTCTGTAGCAGCTTCCGTCATGACGTTTCCGTGTTACGCGCAGTCTGTAGCAGCTTCCGCTTTGACGTTTCCGTGTTACGCGCAGGCTGTAGCAACTTCCGCCAAGACGTTTCCGTGTTACGCGCAGGCTGTAGCAACTTCCGCCAAGACGTTTCCGTGTTACGCGCAGGCTGTAGCAGCTTCTGCTTTGACGTTTCCGTGTTACGCGCAGGCTGTAGCAACTTCCGTCATGACTGTAGCAACATCGGTTATGTCAATACTGCGTAGGTTTTGAAGATTTGTAGGTTGGGTTGAACTTTAGTGTTACCCAACAAAGCCCTGGAAATGTTGGGTTTCGTTCCTCAAACGCCACTTGCTTCAAGTCGGGAAACCCGCCCAACGCAGTGGCTCCCCAACCTACACATTTTTATTTTTTAGCCAAAACCTACGCAATATTGTGTCGGTTATGTCTGTAGCGCTCATCCCCCACTCCCCAGTTATGGAAGATTATCAGGATCAATGCCGAGACTTTTAATTCGATTATGACTGGTTGTAAGGGTCTAATAGCAACCACTGCCACAAAAACCTTAGAATGAATAGGGTGTATTTAAATCTGTAACAAATATTTATGCCTCCTCGCTGGCCTCGCAAACCCGATCGCAAAGACCCTGATTACCGCAAAATCGATGACAGAATGAATTTTGCTGTGCATGTAGCGATCGCTGCTACCATTAATTCTGGCTTGTGGTTTTTCCACATCTTGAAAGGCACTACTTGGGAGTGGTTGCCTTGGGTGACTTTAAGTTGGACAGGAATATTGTTGGTGCATCTGATATATATTAGTGCGATCGCTAACTACACCGAAACTCCGCCAAAATCCACCTGAAGATGGATTACTCATGCTGGGGCGATTGTAACCTCTGGTAGTAGGATTAGGCTGTTAATTGAGCCATAATATAAAAAAGCCTGATATTTCGCACTTTTTCTGAATGTAGGGTTATTTTTATGGCTAAGACTAACACCACAGAACTACTAGAAGCCCTAGCAGCTGAAATTGGCGAAAACGTCTACATAGACGTTGCCAAATGGCATCTTTATTTATCTAATGCCAAACTGCATACAGTTGTTGCAGAGCAACTGTATCCTTTAATTACTTCCAACGCTGTCAATGAAGACCGAGTTTTACAAGTCTTGGGATCGATTCCAGTAAAAATTGGCGGCGGGAAACGTGAAATTCCTTTAATCGATTTACTACCCCTGCAATGCCAAGTCACTTTAGTAGATATTCTGGAAAAATATCAACGTGATTTCTAATCGCTAAAACCAAAGTTATCTTAGTTGGACAATTTTATTAATCAGCATTCCCTGATTCTATTTTAGGTTCGGGATTAGGTGTCTATTTTATAAAAAATAACTCTACAGCTACACACACACAAATTAATCTCGTGTAATTTTATGTGTGGATATCTGATAAAAATTTCCTTTAACAATTAAGGAATCTCCGCGTTCAAAATCTGTTTAGATTTGAGCGAGTTTATTTTGAGACTCGCTTTGAACTTCCATGCAAACTCATTGAGGCAATTTCTATGCTTTTACAAGTCAAAGATAGTGGCGAATTGGTAAAGATTGTTGAAATTCAGGAATTACTTGATCCGAATAGTGATGTTGTTCACGCAAAAGACCAAGAAGGTCAAGAAGAACAGCAAACTAATAGTTTTAAAAAGGAAAATCTCGTTTTTCCTTCAGGTGAAGTTCTACCACGCTGTTGGTTAGATGCCGACTATAGACACAACAACGGTTAATTATTTTCAAGTCACTTGAGTTCGACGGTTCATGTAGTAATTTTTAGAGTGATTTGTTTGTAGCAAGCGGCTCCACCCCTGCTTTTATGCAACTTACAGCTATTTTCAGGTAAATAGACCACGCGGTAGGGGTAAAGCGCATTGCCCATACGTGTCAACTTAACGTAAAAGCCATGTCCCGCAAGGAACTGAAGTTCCTTGCTAATAGCGGAAGTCATCTGAAGATGACTAAATATAGCAAAAAATCTTTAGTCTACTTCAGTAGACTTTAGCTATAAGCCAATGAACTTTAGTTCTAGGCGGGCGTGTCAGCCAACAGATAAGCGATTTTTAGCTTAAGTTGACACCAATGGGCATTGCCATGCCCTTACCAGCGTATTTGTATCATTATTAAAGTGAAATGGTATGAGCGTAGTCGAAGGGCGTAGCCGAAGTATTGCGAATTGTTTGGTCAAGGCCCCAAGTATCCACATCGATACGAGGAATGCCATATTTTTTTTTAGAGAAAAAAGTTTAACTGAACTGTATTGCACTTTAACCCTCCCCGATATATTGGGGAGGGGACTAGATAGTGTTTGACTGAGTTATTGCATCAAAATCTGACGGCTTAAAATACTCATAACTTCATGTGGATTACCTGTTGGTAGTAGCGCACTCCAATCGCCAACGTTGGCATAGCCGAGAACTTGCAATAAGTGAATTGTGCTGGTAACGGCTTTTGGTGAACCAATCAATAAATGTTTAATCGGTTCTCTTTTTGGCGATGGCTTTTGGTCAGATGGATTCAAAGGAGGTACGTTGTTGCCTTGGGTAGGTAAATACTGCTTTTGTTGTGATTTGGCAAACTTTTTTGATTGTGTCATGATCATAGTT
>NZ_JAIVFR010000305.1 GCF_020829685.1 Nostoc sp. CHAB 5715
GACACTATATCTAGACTCGGCGATCGCATCTGAAGCTGAAGTTGTTAAGCTTTGGGGATGGGTGAAAGGCATTACCACAAATCCCACGCTGTTGTCTCAAAGCGATACCCCACCAGAAACCACGCTCAAAAAATTGGTTGCCTTGACAAATGGCCCTTTATACTATCAACTTGTGGCATCTGATAAAGCTCTTATGCTAGCTGAAGGTAGAAAAGCTTTTGAGATTATTGGTTCACAAACAATTTTAAAGATTCCCGCAACACCGTTAGGTTTTGAAGTGGTGGCGAGTCTATCACCAGAAATTACCTGTTCGGTGACAGCAATTTACAGTGCAGCACAGGCAGCAGTCGCACGAGAAGCAGGAGCTAAAATTGCCATAGCTTATGTAAATCGAGCTACCCGGTTGTTAGGTGATGGTATTGCTTTGGTGCGGGATATGGCTAGCGTACTCAAAGGCAGTGATACAGAAATCTTGGCAGCTAGTATCAAATCTCCCGAAGAAGCAGCCGCCTCATTGCAAGCCGGGGCGGATCATTTGACTTTACCATTGGCAATGTTGCAGGCGATCGCAACTCATGAATTCTCACAGAAAACTGTTGAAGAATTCGCTAAAGGAGGCATCGGCTTAAAATAATTCGTAATTCGTAATTCGTAATTCGTAATTAAATATGAGTTTGTCAGATATCCCTAATCTCTGGGTTCCTTTAGCACTTTTAGGTTTAATTATTGTCGCTGCTGTATTTTTCAGCCGTAGCAGTTGATATTTAAGGCGTTGCATATTTGCGGGATGATTTTGCTAGTTTTGTGGGATGGGCATCTTGCCCGTCCCTTGTATTTCAGGGCGGGCGAGACGCCCACCCTACAAGAATCATCCCTTGATTCAGCAACGCCATATTTAACTATTACAGTGGAGGTGGAGGTTCAGTTCTATGTTCGCTGTTGTCACACCCGATAAAATACATTTGCCCCCAGGCGCAGTAGTCCGCCTACTTGGAAGTTGGCAAGACTATCAAGCACTCAATCAACAACTAGGCGATCGCTCCTCTCCTCGCATTAAGTATCGAGATGGAGAAATTCTCTTGATGGCACCGCTACCAGAACATGGGCGAAAAGTAAGTGTAATTGCAGATGTAGTCAAAGTTTTGCTCGATCATCTGGGACGAGAATATGAGGCATTTACCCCAATCACAATGGAACTACCACAAGAAAGTGGTATAGAACCAGACTACTGTTTTTATATTGAAAACTGGGAGGCAATTGCAGGTAAAAACCGCATCAATTGGGGCGTTGATCCATCTCCCGATTTAGTGGTGGAGATAGACATCACCAGCTACACCGATGTAAATGACTACCTGCCTTATCGAGTACCAGAAGTTTGGTTGTTCAGGAAAAACCAGCTTGTGATTTACAGATTGCAAGGCGATTGCTACACTGTTGAAACCAGTAGCCGCTATTTCCCGAACATCAATGTGTCAGAGGTAGTAACAGAGTGTTTAAAAATTGCCTATGAGCGTAATACTAGCGCTGCTATTCGGGAATTACGGCGGAAATTGACCAGTGAGAATTGAATATTTTGCGATCGCTTCTATGCGAGGACAAATGGCTGCTAAAGACCTATTCCATGATGCTGTAAAACAAGCACTTTTAAAAGAGCAGTGGGTGATTACAGCAGATCCGCTAAAAATAAAGATTGAGCGTGTAAAGTTTGAGATTGACTTAACGGCAGAAAAAATCCTTGCAGCTGATAAGGCGGGACGAAAAATAGCAGTTGAAATCAAAAGCTTTCTTAATAGCTCTGTCATCACTGACTTTCATTGAAAGCGACGGGAAACTCCATCCCCTCGTGGGTGTTCCGGGATAGTCGCCCCGTCGCTTGGGGCATAGGGCATTGGTAGCTTCTTCCCCATGCCCCATGCCCCATTTCCCATGCCCAAAAACTCCATCCCGCAAGTGGCGTGGAGTTTTTTATTCAGCACTGGGGCAGTTTTTGAACTATCGCCTTGCATTACAGATGAGCGAACCAGATAGAACATTATATTTAGCAATTCCCGTCGATACGTTTGAGTCGTTTTTTCAGGAGCGATTCACTCAGGAAGCTGTCAAGCTTTATCAAGTGAAGTTGGTGAGTTATGATCCACTTCAGGAGGTGATTGTCGAATGGAAAGAGTAGAACAGTACCGCCAAAGCATCCGCCAAATATTAATGTCTCACGCTACTTTTGAGAGTGGCAATTCAGACATTGAGTCTCAGCTTGTGTTTGATACAGAACATGACCACTACCAGCTTTTGGAAGTTGGCTGGGAAGGACTTAAACGTGTGTACAACTGTATCATCCATTTGGATATTAAAGATGGAAAGATTTGGATTCAGCGCAATATGACTGATGTAGATATTGCGTGGGAATTAGTAGAAATTGGTGTGGCAAAAGAAAATATTATTCTGGGTTTACATCCACCGTACAAGCGTCCGTATACAGGGTATGGAGTAGCTTAAGGGACTTCCAAATAAAAAAATATTCAATTAACTCTTGTGGGGTGGGCGTCTCGCCCGCCCAGTCCATAGGGCGGGCAAGATGCCCACCCCAGAATATTGGATAATTTATTTCTTGGAGTTCCCTAAGGGAAAGCAACCACAGCATATCAAGGATTACCGCGCAGACAATCTTCATCAATGACGGCTACTTGGTACGATAAAGTACAGAGTGTCACAACTTACTTTCAAGTAAATAAAAAAGGAATGCGTAAATGGGAAAAGGGAGGTTAGAAGCATTCAGCGATGGAGTGATTGCCATCATCATCACCATTATGGTGCTGGAAATCAAAGTGCCGCATGGGTTCGATTTAGCAGCCCTGCGTCCCCTGATTCCGGTATTTCTCAGCTATGTGCTGAGTTTTATCTTTCTTGGCATCTACTGGAACAATCACCATCATTTACTACAGGCAGTGCGACACGTTAATGGGCGTATCCTTTGGGCGAATTTGCATTTGCTGTTTTGGTTGTCGCTAATTCCCTTTGTCACTGGCTGGATGGGCGAGAATAACTTTGCTGCCATGCCAGTTGCCCTTTATGGTACGGTATTGTTGTTGTCTGCGTTGGCTTACTTCATCCTTACTCGCGCCCTCATTTCTCATCATGGCAGCGATTCGACATTAGCGATCGCAGTCGGTCGAGATTTTAAAGGAAAAATATCGCTGGTGTTGTATGCAGTGGCAATTCCACTTGCTTTTGTAAACTCATGGTTTGCCTGTATACTATACGTTCTGGTTGCAGTTATGTGGCTCATTCCCGACCGTCGCATTGAAAATACTCTCGCTCGCTGAACGTATTTGTCCAATATGCGATTGTTTCGCCTGACAATGCGATTGTTTCGCTTGACAATGCGATTGTTTCGCCTGACAATGCGATTGTTTTGCTTGACAATGCGATTGTTTTGCTTGACAATGCGATTGTTTCGCTTGACAATGCGATTGTTTCGACTGACAATGCGATTGTTTCGGCTAGCAAAAGCAAACCTACCCCAATACTGCGTAGGTTTTGCCTAAAAAATAACTCCAATGTAGGTTGGGTTGAGGAACGAAACCCAACATTTTCTTTCTCTTTGTTGGGTAACTAAAGTTCAACCCAAGCTACAAATCTTCAAAACCTACGCAGTATTGAAACCTACCCTTTCTTTTCCCTTGCCCCATCTAAAAACCTCGCCCAATCACACGAGATATCCAATAGGACGAGATAAAGTTTTTTGTATTTCATGCAAATGAGAACCGCTATAATCTAATGAGCGAATTTTAGGAGGAAAGCGTTAGACTCCTTTCACACAAGTGCAATACCTAAACACAAAAAATATCAGAACTGCAAAACCAGTTGCGGCATAAAACACACTACTAATTCCGCCAAAACCAAAGGCATAGCCCATTAACAACGGCCCTAATGTTTGCCCTAATCCATAGAATGTCCCGTTTACCGATATGATCGTCGCCAAATATTCTTTTGGTGCTAAATCTGCTAAAAGTGTTTGGATAGTAGGAAAATTAATACCAAGCCCAATCCCAAAAATTGTACTAGGGATTAATAGTAACCAGATATTTGATACGAAAGGAACTATTAACATAGCTAAAGCATAAAAAACATAAGATGCACTAATTAAACTTGTGCTGGTAAATCTTCTAGCTAATCTACCTAACTGAGAAGCTGTGATGGTAATTGCCACAGAAACACTAGAAAGTAGCAATCCAATAATGGTAGGTGGCGCTTTGAAGGTATCGTTAATTAGCTGTGGTAAATAGGTAACGTAAGCGCCATAAAGAAAAACAAAGTTAGCAGCACTGGCAATAAAAAGCCCAAATAGCTGACGATTTTTGATAACTTTTACGGCATTGCTTAAATACTGTTGGAGATTGCGATCGCCTTTTGGTTCTGGATTCTTGAGTGCAAACAACACCAGTAACCCAAGAGGAATCGCTAATATGGGCAGCATGAAGGGATAATACCAGCCCATTGTTGCTAATGCGCCACCGATTATTGGATAACTTGCTGTGCCGACGCTGCTGATACTGGCATTGTAACCCATTGCAGTAATCCGTCTGTCTCCTGTGTATAAATCGCCGATTAAGGTGATACTCAGAGAAAGCAAAGAAGCAGCACCAATTCCTTGCAGCAAACGCAACCATAGCAACAAATTAAAATCGCGGGTAAAGGCGCAAGCTGTACCAGCTATGCCAAATAAAAACAGTGAAGGAACAATAATTCTCTTTCTGCCCCATCTATCGGCAAGAATACCAACAACTGGCCCTAAAATCAAAGATGGTAATGTAAATGCTGTAATCAATAAACCCAAATTTTTCGGATTGATATTTAAGTCTTTGGCTAACTTGGGAAAAGCCGGGGTCACGCTAGAAACTCCAAGAACAGCAATTAGTACAACAGCACAAATAATCTGAAAATTTAGCTCTAGATAAATTGGTCTCTGTCGTTCAAATTGGCTTTTATCTTCTGGTGAATTCATGATCCTACCCTGTGTATAAATAATCAAGAACGCGAACTGTTTTAAGAGACACTTCGTGTTTATGTGCTAACAAGAGTACCTAAATTAATTGTCGTCTTAAGCTGCAACTTTTTTTCTATAAAACCGAAAAGTTTTACAGATGACAAATGATACCAAGTTCGGCAAATCGCTTACAATATGTCTGTCATTGCGAATGCAACGAAGTGGAATGAAGCAATCGCAAAGGTTTGGGATTGTGCGCTTTGCTCGCTTTTGACTAAGTTAGGACTTACGCAAAAAGTGCTGAAAAGCTTAATTTATCGAACCGCCAAGAACGCCAAGAACGCCAAGAATCGTAGAGTTTGCGTAAGTCCTATAAGTATTAAGTCGAACATGATATGATATTTTTGATTTAGAGATGACTGTGATTTCTTCAAGTGGTCTGAAGTTCTAAAAATGGGTAATCAGTGTATCCTGTTGCATCAGGGGCATAAAATGTCTTTGGATCTGGGGTGTTCAAATGTGCGTTAAGTTCTAAGCGTTTTGGTAAGTCAGGATTAGCAAGAAATAACTTGCCAAAAGAAACTAAATCTGCATTGCTGCTGGACAGAATACTATCTCCTGTTGGGCGATCGTAGCCACCATTGGTAATCAAAGTACCTTGGAATATTTGGCGGAAGTAGGGTGTTACGGGGTTCATGACTTCGCGGGTTGCTAAATCGACTTCGTTTGGTTCCATTAGGTGAAGATAGGCAAGTCCAAAGGGGTTAAGAGCCTTGATAGCATAACTAAAAGTTTCTTGAGGGTTAGAGTCATGCATTCCATAAAAAGTGTTACTTGGCGAAAGTTTGATACCAACACGGTTTGCACCCCAAACGCTAGCGACTGCTTGCACAACTTCTAAGAGGAATCGGCTGCGCTTTTCTATTGAGCCGCCATACTCATCTGTGCGCTGGTTCGAGCCATCTTGGAGGAATTGGTCGATTAAATAGCCAAATGCACCATGAAGTTCAATGCCATCAAAACCAGCCGCCAGGGCATTTTTTGCACCTTTGCAAAATTGCTCGACAATCTCGGAAATTTCTTGAGTTTCTAAAGCGCGGGGAGTTTCCAACGATACCTTACCTATGGGTGTATGGAGTGAGCCAACCCCAGCGATCGCACTAGGAGCAACTGGCGACTCTCCACCAAGTAAAGCCGAGTGAGAAACTCTCCCAGAATGCCAAAGTTGCAAAAAAATTCTGCCCCCTTGTTCATGTACTGCATTCGTTGTCAATCGCCATCCAGCCACTTGTTCTTCTGAGTAAATTCCTGGGCAGTTGATGTATCCTAAACTTAGAGGTGAAACCATTGTACATTCGGTAACGACCAGCCCAGCACTAGCGCGTTGGGCGTAGTAAGTTGCCATTAGCGAATTTGGGATGCTTGCAATTGCCCGTAAACGCGTCATCGGTGCCATTACAATCCGATTTGGTAAGGTGTAAGGGCCAAGCTGAACTGGTGTGAAAAGATTGATATTGGAATTCATGGCTTAAATTTCTATTGGTAGATTAACGGCGTTGCAAATTACTGACTGAGGTTTTGAAACGGGGAATATCGTTTTCATGAGGAAAACTTCGATCGCCTCACAGAATGGCGAAGGCGTTGCCCCCGAACTTCAATGTATGGGAGGATAGTCGCCCCCTGAGCCGTCCTAAAGTCACTAGTCATTTGTCAAAAAAAGATACAAATGACAAATGACAAATGACAAATGACGCGAAATCCCACTCCTTTTAGGGGTGGGATGAGCTTAAGCGATTCCACCATTTACACGGATATTTTGCCCAGTGATCCACCTAGCTTCGTCGCTAGCGAGAAATGCTACTACGTCGGCGATTTCTTGTACCTCTCCCAGTTTGCCAAACGCAGCCATTTGGGCTAAACGGTCTATCTGTTCTTGTGTTTTGCCTTCTCGAAACAGTTCTGTATCGGTGGGGCCAGGAGAAATAACATTAACCGCGATCGCCTTTGCACCCAATTCTTTAGCTAGTACCCGCGTGATTTGTTCAACAGCACCCTTAGTTGCTACATAAGTACTATAAGTTGGCAGCATCATCGCCGTAGTTGATGAGGAAAAGTTGATAATCCGTCCCCCTTCTGATATATGTTGCGCGGCTTGTTGACAAGCAAAATAAGTGCCTTTGACGTTAATGGCAAAAATCGCGTCAAAATCTTCTTCACTCACCTGAGCAATTGGTTTATAGAAAGCGATTCCGGCATTGTTAACTAAAATATCGACTTTACCAAAGCGCTCAAGTGTTTGTTTAAATAACCGTTGGATGTCGGGTACTTTGCTAATATCAGCTTGGATAGCGATCGCTTCTACTCCCAACTTTTCAATTTCTGCAACAACTTCTTGTGCTTATGTAGCAACTAAGGGT
>NZ_JAIVFR010000306.1 GCF_020829685.1 Nostoc sp. CHAB 5715
GGATTCTAATACCTTTAATACACCATCACCCTTACCTGCAACTCAAGAGGGAGAAATTTCTCGCCAGGAATTGCAAAAGCGTCGCCAGGAAATAGATCGAGAAGAATTGCAGATTTTGGGAATATATGATCAGCTCAACCCAGATAAACCCACCGACGCGGAACAACTCGATGAACTTAGCGCCAAATTAGACCAAATAAACGAGATCAAAATCGATATTGAAAAACAATTGGCATCTCAGAAAATACCTGCGATCGACTTTGAACAACTTGAATGGTTGCGAAGCAGACTAATCGAATCTTGGAACAACTCCGAAGTGCGCGGACGGATTATCTTTTTCCACCATCCACCTTATGTCACAGAAGCGACAAAGTGGGATCAGGCACAAACCTTGGCGGTTCGTCACCGCTTGCGCTGGGTGTTTGAACAAGTGGCAGAAACTCTTGGTTTTCTAATTAAAGAACGTCCCATAGTCGATTTGATTTTAAACGGTCACGCTCACTGTTTGGAGCATCTTTGCACAACTGATACCGGATTTGCAGACTCTCACATTAACTGCATTATTTCTGGTGGTAGTGGTCATCGTCCCCGTTATCAACGGCGAGAGGGGACTGAATTGATGGAGACTTTTACGGAAATTGCAGGTAAACCCACTCGGAAAGTTGCCGATTCAATGCTTTTTGTGGGTCGTCATGATTACAATTTCCAGAACCGCCTGCCTTACTCATGTGTGCGGATTGATGTTCTGGATGGTAGCCCACCCAAGTTTATCATCAGACCACTGATTGCTGAACGGGTTGAAGATGAGTGGTATAACCGCGAACTTGAACCTTTTGTGATTTAAACAAAAAACCTCACCCTGGTTATGCTACGCAAAACCTGTCCCTCTCCTTATTAAGGAGAGGGATGTCCGCCAGGACTCTTTGAGGTTCAACGGAAATTATAAGTAATCATCCAACAATACAGATTCAATTGCTCGACCTACACTGTCATAAATCTGATTGTAACCACGAAATATCGGACGCGATCGCCCATATTAAGCTTCATCTAAAAATACCTTTACCAAACTTTAGAGACACTCTGATCTAGCCTTGCATAATTATCTGAAGTTATGGTTATTGCAAGCGTTTATATCTTAATCTTAAATAGAGTTTTGATAATTTCAGATTATGGCAGGACATAGTAAATGGGCAAATATTAAGCGCCAAAAAGCGGTAGTAGATGCAAAAAGGGGAAAAACCTTTACTCAGTTATCGCGGGCGATTATCGTTGCGGCTAGAAGCGGCGTACCAGATCCGGCGCTGAATTTTCAACTTCGCACGGCAATTGACAAGGCAAAGGCAGCGAGTATTCCCAATGATAATATTGAACGAGCGATCGCTAAAGGTGCAGGCACTTTTGGCGGCGATAATGCTACCTTTGAAGCGATTCGCTACGAAGGTTATGGCCCCAGTGGTGTAGCGATTTTAATCGAAGCCCTCACAGATAATCGTAATCGCACTGCTGCTGACTTGCGTGTAGCTTTTAGTAAAAATGGTGGCAATCTTGGCGAAACAGGTTGCGTTAGCTGGATGTTTGACCAAAAAGGCGTTTGTATAGTGCAGGATGTGGTTGACGAAGAACAGCTTTTAGAAGCATCCCTCGAAGGCGGTGCCCAGTCTTATGAGATGACTGAAGATGAGATGGCTGAGGTTTTTACTGACATTGGCAATTTAGAAACCCTTAACCAGACACTTAAAAATCAAGGCTTTAAGGTAACTGATGTCGAATTGCGCTGGATTCCCAGTAATAGTGTAGAAGTTACTGATCCAGATCAGGCGCGATCGCTTTTCAAGTTAATTGATACTCTAGAAGGCTTGGATGATGTGCAAAATGTCACAGCTAACTTTGATGTAGCAGAAGAATTGATGGCTCTGAGCATTTCTTAATCATTTACAAAAATAATTGTATTATTTAACCCCGTTGAAATCCCTACCAATCAACGGTTTTTTTAATTAATATCAAGTCCGCTATAGCAGTCCTAAATCATTTGTGAAAATTATATATCTTTTTTTTCTTTCTTCTCTTTGCGTCCTTGGCGTTCTTGGCGGTTCGTTTCCTTATATATATTTTTCACGACTCCTGCAAGGATTGCTATAGAATACAAGTCAATTACGAACGTAGCGATAGCGGAGTGAAGTAATCCCAATAAGGAAGCGATTGCTTCGTTCCACTCCGTTCCACTCGCAATGACATATCGTAAGTGATTAACCGGACTTGATATAAGTGGCGGCAAACGACAGCCTTGCTGATTTTACTCCAAATTGTGCCAACTATTAGCAAGATATGTTGCTGATATTTGGCACAATTAGTATTTGAATATTTTGTAACTTTAAGCAAGGAAACCTGCAAAAAAGTCCAGAGTTTCTTTCAGTGCTTTGATGAAAATATCAATTTCCTCACGGGTGTTGTAGAAAGATAGACTTGCTCGTGCGGTTGCAGCAAGACCTAAGTAACGGTGTAATGGTTGAGTACAGTGGTGTCCAGAACGGATAGCAACGCCTTCTTGATCTAATAACGTAGATAAGTCGTTGGCGTGGACTTCTTTGGCTGTGAACGACGCAAGAGCGGCTCTACCTTCACCGTTAGCATTTGGTTTGGGGCCGTAAATTCTAATTTGGGGAATTTGCTCTAGTTGTTGGAACAAATAAGCTGTTAATTCTGCTTCGTAGGCGTGAATTTTATCCATGCCGATACTGCTAAGATAATCGATGGCAGCACCAAGTGCGATCGCTTCTCCAATTGCAGGTGTACCAGCTTCAAATTTATGCGGTAATTCTGCATAGGTTGAATGGTCTAAATACACCTCTGCAATCATTTCGCCACCACCAAAAAATGGTGGCATTGATTCCAACATTTCAAACTTGCCATACAGAAATCCTATCCCAGTTGGGGCGCACATTTTATGACCAGATGCTACCAACCAATCACAATCTATCTGCTGCACATCGACAGGGAAGTGGGGAACACTTTGGCAAGCATCAACTAAAAATTTAGCACCATATTTGTGAGCGATCGCACCAATTTCTTCTACTGGGTTTATGCAACCCAAAGCATTAGAAATATGCACCACTGACACCAACTTTGTTTTTTCGGAAATCAGCTTTTTAAACTGTTCTAAATCAAAAGTTTCTTCTGGTGTTAATTCCACAAATTTCAGTCCTGCACCTGTTTTTTGCGCTACCAATTGCCAAGGCACAATATTACTGTGGTGTTCCATCACCGAGAGAATAATTTCATCTCCCGGCTGCAAATTATTCATTCCCCAGCTATAAGCTACTAGGTTAATCGCCTCACTTGCGTTGCGGGTGTAGACGATTTCCTGACGCGATGCAGCATTGATGAATTTGGCAACTTTATCTCTAGCACCTTCATAAGCATCAGTAGCTTTAGCACTCAGCGTATGGGCACCTCGATGCACGTTAGCATTATATTGTTCGTAATAATCCCGCAGGGTATTTAATACGAACAAAGGCTTTTGCGATGTCGCAGCATTATCGAGATAAACCAGGGGTTTCTCGTTGACTTTCTGATGCAATATCGGGAAGTCAGCGCGAACTTTATCAGCAAGGGTTTTGGTAGGAGTAAAAGTCATTGGTAGATTAGTTATTAGTCATTAGTCAGTAGAGACACGATTAATCGCGTCTCTACAATGGTCATTAGAGACACGATTAATCGCGTCTGTACAATGGTCATTAGTCAGGGACTTAAGATTATTGACTGTGTTTAATAGGATTTCTCGCAGAGAAGGAATTGGTATTTGGTTGATGACTTCGGCGGCGAAAGCGTTAATTAACAACTTCCGAGCATCGTTTTCATCAATTCCCCGACTTTGCAGATAAAATATTTCATCATCTTCCAATTGGCTAACGGTAGCACCGTGAGCGCATTTGACATTATCGGCAGTAATTTCCAATTGGGGTTTGGTATCAACTCTGGCTTTAGATGATAGCAGCAGATTGCGATTCAACTGGGCTGCATTTGTTAACTGCGCTGGTTTGGGTACAAAAACTTTACCATTGAACACCGCATGAGCGCGATCGCCTACAATACATTTATGCAATTGCTCACTTGTACCGTGGGGATAGTTGAGTGCGATCGCACTGTGAGTATCAGACAACTGCTTACCAGTAATCACCGTCAAACCATTGAGAGTAGTTTGTGTTTGCTCACCAGTTTGCAAAATTTCCAAATTGTGCCGCGATAGTTTTCCACCTAAAGTTATGGCATGACTTGTATATCGGCTATCACGAGCTTGGGCGATCGCAGTTTTCCCAATATGAAAAGCCTCTGCACCTTCTTGCTCAACCCTAGTGTGACTCACCTCAGCATTGTCACCCACCCAAATTTCCGTAACCG
Organism: Nostoc sp. CHAB 5715; assembly: GCF_020829685.1. Classification (GTDB taxonomy): domain Bacteria; phylum Cyanobacteriota; class Cyanobacteriia; order Cyanobacteriales; family Nostocaceae; genus Nostoc. The sequence continues at coordinate 4,399 of NZ_JAIVFR010000306.1, forward strand.
CGTTAGTTAAGTAAACTCCTTCCTCTGCGCTCTTGGCGTCTTGGCGGTTCGTATACTCCTCAACCAAAGTCACCTGCGAACCACTTTCCGCCACCACCAAACAACGCGGCTGCGAAATCGTCGCAGTCTCCCCCGCAACCGAAATAAACACCAAATGAATTGGCGTTTCAACTACCACATTCTTCTTCACCCACACCACAGCTGCATCAGTTATCCCAGCCGTATTGAGAGCAGTAAAAACTTCCTGCGCTCCCTCAGCTTGAGCTAAATACTGCTGTACACCTTCCTGCTCAACCACAGACAAACCAACCAAACTACTTACCACAATTCCATCTGGCAAATCTGTAACTGCGGATAACTCCGGTGCATAAACGCCATTAACAAATACCAAACGACTATTAGCCGCCTCTGGCAAAATATCAAATTGCAAAGACGCAAAATTTCCCGTCTCTAAATTAAATTGCACCTTTCGCAGAGACGACAAATCAGTAAATCGCCATTCTTCCTCGCGGCTGGTGGGAATAGTCGAGTGGCGTACCCAACTAGCAGCACCTTCGCGTAATTCCTGTAACCATCCCTCTGTTTTGGGTGCAGTTACCTGATTTAACAATTCAGTTAGATAGGTATCTTTATCTAACAGAGTCGATGTCAAAGTGACTAAATTCGAGTTGGGAATTGGACTAGGAGATACTTGAATACTCATTACACACCCACCTCAGCTGCAAATTCTTCCAGCACCCAGTCATAACCGCGAGACTCCAATTCCAGCGCCAGTTCCTTACCACCACTCGTAATAATCTGCCCCTGTGCCATCACATGCACAAAATCAGGCACAATATAATCAAGCAACCGCTGATAGTGAGTAATCAAAATTGTCGAATTTTCTGGACTTGCCAGTTGATTTACCCCATTCGCTACAATTCGGAGCGCGTCAATATCCAAACCCGAATCAGTCTCATCCAAAATTCCCAACTTTGGTTCTAGCAGCGCCATTTGCAGAATTTCATTCCGCTTCTTCTCCCCACCAGAAAACCCTTCATTCAAACTCCGACTGAGAAAACTGGCATTCATCTTCACCACATCCAGCTTTTCCTCAATCAAATCGTCAAAATCAAAAGCGTCTATTTCCTCTAAACCTTGCGCCTTCCGCCGGGAATTGTACGCCACCCGCAAGAAATCCAAATTGCTCACACCCGGAATTTCCAACGGATACTGAAACGCCAAAAACACACCACTTCTGGCGCGTTCCTCCGGCTCCAATTCCAACAAATTTTGCCCTTGAAAAATCACCTCACCGCCAGTCACCTCATACGCCGGATGCCCAGCCAACACCTTAGAAAAAGTACTCTTACCAGAACCATTCGGCCCCATAATCGCATGAATTTCGCCCGATCGCACCTCAAGATTCACACCCTTAAGAATCAGTGTTCCATCAACATTAGCCGTCAGATTCCTTACCGACAGCACAACTTCACTATTTTCAATAATCATCTTCTCTCCCTTCTCTTTCTCTGCGCTCTTGGCGTCTTGGCGGTTCGTTACTCTTCCAAAAGATAAACACAGAACGCAAATGTACCTGTGTTTATCCTTGCTTCCATTTATCCAACACTGCCTTCCAACTTCAAACTCAACAACTTATCAGCTTCCACAGCAAACTCCATCGGTAGCTGATTGAAAACATCCTTACAGAAACCGCTAACCATCATCGAAATAGCATCTTCTGAAGAAATACCCCGTTGAGCAAAGTAGAACAGTTGATCTTCCCCAATCTTAGAAGTAGAAGCTTCATGCTCCACCTTCCCAGTATTATTTTGCACCTGGATATAAGGGAAAGTATTAGCATGAGCATTATCCCCAATCAGCATAGAGTCGCACTGAGAATAATTTCTTGCCCCAATCGCTGTCGGATTGACTTTCACCAAACCCCGATAGCTATTACTAGAATTACCTGCGGAGATTCCTTTAGAAATAATTGTACTGCGGGTATTCTTACCTACGTGAATCATCTTTGTACCCGTATCGGCTTGCTGCATATTATTTGTCAGCGCCACCGAGTAAAACTCACCCACAGAGTTATCACCCACCAACACACAGCTAGGATATTTCCAAGTAATTGCCGAACCTGTTTCTACTTGAGTCCAGGAAATCTTGGAATTTACACCCTGACACAAACCGCGCTTGGTGACAAAGTTGTAAATACCGCCTTTACCGTTAGCATCTCCGGCGTACCAGTTTTGGACAGTGGAGTATTTAATTTCGGCGTTGTCGAGGGCGACGAGTTCCACAACGGCAGCGTGCAACTGGTTGCTGTCATACATCGGTGCAGTGCAACCTTCCAGGTAAGAAACATAACTACCTTCTTCGGCGACAATCAAAGTCCGCTCAAATTGTCCCGTGTCACCAGAGTTGATGCGGAAGTAGGTAGACAGTTCCATTGGGCATTTCACGCCTTTAGGAATGTATACAAAGGAACCATCGCTAAATACGGCGGCGTTCAAGGCGGCAAAGTAGTTGTCAGCTACAGGAACAACGCTACCCAAGTATTTTTGGATCAATTCTGGGTGTTCTTGCAACGCTTCGGAAATTGAGCAGAAAATAACACCATCTTCCGCTAGCTTTTCTTTAAATGTAGTAGCGACAGAGACGCTATCGAAAATCGCATCGACGGCGACATTTGCCAGTCGCTTCTGTTCAGATAGGGAAATGCCTAACTTCTCGAAGGTTTCTAAAAGGGTTGGATCAACTTCATCCAAGCTGTTTAGTTTTTCTTTCTTGCGTTTTGGCGCTGAGTAATAAATGATATCCTGATAATTTATTGGCGGATACTTGACATTCGGCCAAGTTGGTTCCGTCATTTTTTGCCACTGGCGATAAGCTCTGAGGCGGAAGTCCAGCATGAACTGCGGCTCGTTCTTCTTAGAGGAGATCAAGCGGATAACGTCCTCGTTTAGTCCACGCTCAATTGTGTCGGCTTCAATATCTGAACAGAAGCGACT
>NZ_JAIVFR010000307.1 GCF_020829685.1 Nostoc sp. CHAB 5715
CCTTAGCACAAACCAGCAACGTAGCATTACTTGGTCAAGAGGGATTCGTGGGAGCTAGAATTGCCGAGAAGTATTTCAACAGTAAAGGTGGTATTAATGGCACTCCGATTAAATTGATAACCCAAGATACTAGCGGTGATGAAGCTGGAGCAATTAACGCTTTTCAAACTTTAATTAACAAAGATAAAGTAGTCGGTATTGTTGGCCCTACTTTATCACAGCAAGCTTTTAGTGCTGACCCCATCGCCGAACGTGCTAAAGTCCCAGTTATTGGCGCATCAAATACCGCAAAAGGAATTCCAGAAATTGGTGATTATGTAGCTCGTGTATCTGCCCCCGTCTCTATAGTTGCCCCTAATTCGCTGAAAGCTGCACTAAAACAGAATCCTCAAATTAAAAAAGTGGCAGTTTTTTACGCCCAAAATGATGCATTTAACAAATCAGAAACGGAGATTTTTCAAACAGCAGTAAAAGAACAAGGGCTAGAATTAGTAACAGTTCAAAAGTTCCAAACTACTGATACAGACTTTCAAGCCCAAGCTACCAATGCAATTAACTTAAAACCAGATTTAGTAATTATTTCGGGACTAGCGGCTGATGGTGGTAACTTAGTGCGACAACTACGAGAACTGGGTTATAAAGGCATAATTATTGGTGGTAATGGTCTGAATACACCAAATGTTTTATCAGTGTGTAAAGCACTTTGCGATGGTGTGCTGATTGCTCAAGCTTACAGTCCTGAATATCCTGGTGAGATTAATAAGGTATTTCGCCAAACTTATATTGAGCAATATAAGAAAGAACCAGCCCAATTTACTGGTCAATCTTTTGCTGCGGTGCAGGTGTATGTTGAAGCGCTTAAAGAGTTGGATAAAAAAACCAAAATTAGCACATTACCTCTTGATAAACTGCGGACAGAATTGAACAAGCAAATACTAGCTGGAAAGTATGATACTCCTTTAGGTGAGATTGCTTTTACACCAGTCGGTGATGTGATTCAAAAGGAATTTTACGTTGCCCAAATTAAGATGGATAAAGATGGAAACACTGGGAAATTCGTATTTATAAAATAGTTGCAACATGGATATAACTCTATTTCTGCAACAATTTTTGAACGGATTATCTATCGGTAGTATCTATGCAATTTTTGCATTGGGATATACCTTAGTTTATTCTATTTTGGGCATCATTAATTTAGCTCATGGCGCGATTTTTACCTTGGGTGCATATTTCACTTATGCACTCACAGGTGGTAACTTTGGATTTAACGGCTTGCTAGCGAATGCAACCTTGCCGATAAAATTACCATTTGCGATCGCCTTAATTTTAGGAAGTACCTTGGCGGGATTGGTAGGGGTAGTAATGGAACGGGTTGCTTTTCAACCTCTGCGCCGTCAAGGATCTGATCCTTTATTAACTGTTGTTTCCAGCTTGGGGGTAGCAGTGGTAATTGTGAATTTAATCCAGTATTTAGTAGGCGCAGAAAGTTACACATACCCCGCAAATACTTACGGTAATTTACCACCTGCGATTAATTTTGGTACTCCAGATAATCCAATTCCTATTCGCAGCGTTCAGGTGGTAATTTTTGCTGTATCAGTGGTGATTGTGGCAATTCTTACCTATTTTATCAATCGGACTAAATATGGTAAGGCAATGCAAGCGATCGCAGAAGATCCAACTACAGCTAGTTTGTTAGGAATTAATAGCGATCGCTTTATAATTTTAACATTCTTCATCAGCAGTTTTTTAGCGGGATTGGCAGGAACTTTAGTCGCCTCTAGTGTTAGTATAGCTGGGCCATATTTCGGCATTGCTTTTGGTTTGCGGGGTTTAGCGGTAATTGTCTTAGGAGGTTTAGGTAGTATTCCCGGTGCAGTGGTGGGAGGCTTAGTAATTGGATTAGTCGAGGCGTTTGTCCCTTCTGAATTCTCTGGATATAAAGACGCAGTAGCCTTTGGAATTTTGTTTATCATGCTATTAGTTAGACCCCAAGGTTTGCTAGGGCGGCGGTTTATTCAAAAAGTTTAAATAGACGTAGCACTATGAAAACATACACCAGACAAAAACTAACTTTCGAGCAATTTTTAGAACAGTGTCCAGAGGAAGGTTTCTATGAACTTGTAGATGGAGAAATTGTAGAGGTGCGTGCAACCAGAAATCATGATGATGTCGCCAATTTTATATTTTTTGGTTTCAATGATGAAATTAGGCGACTAAACTTAAATTATGTAGTTAATAACACAGCAGTCTTTAAAACTATAACTGCCAATGGAATAGAACAAGGGCGTAAGCCTGATGTAAGTGTCATAGATAAAGATACATGGCGCTCAAATCGTTCTGCTTACTCTGCACTTGAAGAACCTATCCAGTTAGCTGTAGAAGTGACATCAACTAATTGGGAAGATGACTACATTGATAAATTGGATGAATATCAACGTTTAGGTATTACAGAATATTGGATTGTAGATTATTTGGCAATTGGACTAAGAGCAGGGCTATTTCGTTCTAGACATAAACCGCCCAGAACTAAAGTTCCTCGCTTATAGCCCAAGTCCACGCTTAGTGGACTAAAAGCCTTTCTTAGTCGTCTTTAGACGACTTTTACTATTAGCCTCAGAATTTATTCTGAGGTGGGCTAGATGAGAATGAAATAGCCCTGCTGTTTTTTCTCTTCCTTTGCGTTCAACTCTTGGAGACACACTCGTGTTTGCGTCTTCTCTGCGAGAGGCTTTGCCAACGCGGATCGTTAAAAAAATTAACTTTGACAAAGAGTTAAGCCTTAACCCAAGCGTATTGTCACTAATTCTACTTTTTTGATATTGACGTAATGCACCCTATGGAAACTACCAGTTACTTCTATTGCTGTAAAACTGAAACCGTGCAAAGCCGAGAAATTGTCCGTGGGATTTCTCACCCACTGGGAACGCTGTTACACCCAATAAGTAGACACCAGAAAAGCTGGGATTACTCAGAGGGCGGAGGGCGATTGTAATTGTCTGTCCCGGAGTGACAGGCGGAGAAAAATTCACACTAACTGTTTGTGTTTCGCGTTCTGCTGTGACTGGGCCTAGTGTTAGCCGAGATTCTTTGCGATCGCTCGTTCCGACAAATGCGCGAGTATCATTAAGATTGTAGTCGATGTTTTCTGCTCCCTCCTTCTGGTTAATAGTTACCTTCTGAAGGGATTCTCCAGCATTCTCCGGCACGTTAATAGTAAAATAATAAGTCCCGCCCCAAACATTCACATCTTTGTAAGTAGTCGTCGCCTCAACAAGTTTCGGCGGTTGGACAAAGTAGACAATGCCATCTCTAAGCTGCACCGCTTGAGTCACCGGAACAGCAACTCCTCCAATACTTATTGCTAACGAGAGTGTTATCCCAAACAAAGTTGTAACGCGCATGATTCAGATATAAAAAAACGCCCTCATTTCAATTCTAATTCTTTGGGAATAAGTGACTTCGGAATAATAGAAGCTTGTTTTTCCCCATCAGAAGATTTCGTGTACCACCAAGCCCAAGCAATTAAAACTGCTTGAAGGGGAAGCCTGACTACGTGTACCCAAGGTGAATTTGGTATATGTTCAATCTTAATAAGATTAACCGCCATATTAATATTGGCAGGGTAAACAGCAATAAAAAGAGCAAGAAGTCCCCAAGCAGCAGCTTGACTTACAGGCGGGACTAACAAGCCGATACCACCCAAAATTTCATAAAAGCCACTGAGATAAACTAATCCTAAAGGGTAAGGTAGTTGCGGCGGCACAATTTTGACATATTCTTCTGGAACAACAAAGTGTGTCACTCCAACCACAATGATGGATATGGCAAGGACGACACGTAAGACTTCTTTATACTTATTCATGGGTTTTGCCTGATTATATACTTGTCCCTATTACTTCAGTTTGATTTATGGATGTTAATCTGCCTTGAGCCAATAGGAGGAAAAATCGACAAAATTTTCCAAAATGCCACTTAAACCAATTCGCAATTCGCAATTCGCAATACTTCGGCTACCCTCAGTACAAGTTCGCAATTACGTTTTGTGACTCTTATTTAGACCCCGACTATAGCAATCCTATTTGAGTTGTAAAAATTATCGAACCGCCAAGACGCCAAGAGCGCCAAGAGGAGAAGGAGAGAAGTTTACAAATCATTTAGGACTGCTATAACATACGTTCTGCCCTTCTTAGGCTCTTTACTTAAACCCCCAAACTTTGTTAATTAAGAGATTCATCCAATTACCCATCACATCTTACAGGTATGTGACCGATTCTTGAATCCTCAGATAGCTACTTGTTACTAATTATTTATAAAAAAATGAGCGATGCCTTTAGCCGACTTGCACCCTTCATCCAAGAATATATTTATCATCACCAGTGGACTGAATTGCGACCAGTTCAAATTGCCGCTTGTCAAGTTATATTTGACACCGATGCTCACTTGCTAGTTACTGCTGCAACTGCTGCGGGTAAAACAGAAGCAGCCTTTCTGCCAGTTTTGACTTTATTACATACCAACCCTGCTACAACTATAGGAGTATTATATATTAGTCCAATCAAAGCTTTAATTAACGATCAATTTGAACGCCTCAACGACTTACTCAAAGAAGCAGATATTCCAGTTTGGCACTGGCACGGTGATGTTTCTCAAAGTCGAAAAAACAAGCTTTTAAAAAATCCTCAAGGCATTCTACAAATTACACCAGAATCCTTAGAAAGTTTGTTAATCAACAAAAATAACGATCTACTTCGCTTATTTGGTGATTTAAGATTTGTCATTATTGATGAAATTCATGCTTTTATGGGTTCCGAACGCGGTTGTCAAATTATTTGCCAATTACAACGTTTAGCAAGGTTGACGCAAAAGCAACCGCGCCGTATTGGTTTATCGGCAACTCTTGGTGATTACTCAATAGCTGAAGATTGGTTGCGTTCTGGAACAGATAAGCCAGTGATTACACCGGAACCTGATGGGATAAAACGCCAACTAAAACTAGCTGTAGAACATTTTTATATTACTGATGAAGTAGATGAATCAGAGGCAACAGCTTATGAACAATATATTTTCAACCTCAGCAAATCTCGTAAATGCCTGATATTTGCTAATAATCGCACGCAAACTGAATCTGTAATAGCATCTTTGCGACAAATTGCCACAGAACAAAGGCTACCAGATATATATCATGTGCATCATGGGAGTATATCTGCTAGCTTGCGGCAAGCTGCTGAAAATGCGATGCGTGAACCCAACAATCCAGCAGTTACCGCCGCCACTCTGACTTTAGAATTAGGCATAGATATCGGTCATTTAGAGCGAGTTATTCAGTTAGAATCACCCTTGTCTGTAGCTAGCTTTTTACAGCGCTTAGGACGTAGTGGCAGAAGAGGTGAAGCTGCCGATATGCGCTTAATTTGCGCTGAAGAGAAATCATTACTAGAAGCTTCTCTACCAGAACAAATACCCTGGCAACTTTTGCAGTCTATTGCTATCATTCAACTTTATTTAGAGGAGCAATGGATTGAACCAATCAGACCGATTAAATATCCTTTGAGTTTGCTTTATCACCAAACAATGAGTATTTTAACAGCAGCAGGGGAAATTTCACCAAATGCCCTAGCTAAACAAATTTTTAGCTTGCCGCCCTTTGCTGCTATTTTAAAAGAAGATTTCCAACTATTGCTTTGCTATTTAATTGATATTGGTCATATTCAGCATACTGAGCAAGGTAAATTAATCCTGGGTTTGGCAGGAGAAAAGATTGTGAGAAAATTCCAGTTTTATGCTGTCTTTGCTGAACAGCAAGAATATATTGTTAAGCAAGGTGCAACGCAAATTGGCAGTATCGTTACGCCGCCTGCTGTTGGAAATCAATTTGCTTTAGCTGGGAGAACTTGGGAAGTCGTAGAAGTTGACTTTAAAAAGAAAGCTATTTTTGTTAAACAAGCCGAGGGGAAAGCTAGTATTTATTGGCGTGGTAGTGGTGGCACTATTCATACCAAAGTTTTACAACGAATGCAACAGGTTCTAGTTGAGAATGTCGAGTATAGGTATTTGCAAAAAAATGCTTTGCAACGTTTAAGTGAAGTTCGCCAATTGGTGCAGCAGGTTGGATTAGATAAACAAAATATCTTGCAATTAGAAAGAGGTAAATGCTGCATTTTTCCCTGGATGGGTACGGTTGCTTATCGCACTTTGGAAAGATTACTCAACTCCTACTGTCGAGAATCGTTGGAAATTATAAGTATTGGCGGGGTAAATCCCTATTATTTAACAATTAAATTAGGCAAGGATAAATTTAAATATCTTTATCATGAAATTGCTTCATTGTGTGAGCAAAGAATTACCTCAGAAAATTTACTCAGTACTTCAGAAGCACCGGAAATTCAAAAGTATGACCAATTTGTTCCTCATTCACTTTTACGAAAAGCTTTTGCTAGCGATTCTTTAGATATGAGAGAACTCAGACAGCAAGTGGCACTTTGGAGACAATATGGTTCGGTTAAGAATATTTGTAGTTGAGTTGAAGGTCGTGAAACCCAACAAATCCTGCAATATGTTGGGTTTCGTTCCTCAACCCAACCTACATATTTTTATTTTTTGGGCTTAAACGAACCGTATTGACTGTGGAGAGAATAAACAATAGTACAATGGTTAAATTACCTGGAAATTTCTATAATAGACATCTCCGAAAAAGAATGTAGAGACGTAGCAGTGCTCATTGGTGTCAACTTAAGCTAAAAATCGCTTATCTGTTGGCTTCCACGCCCGCCCAGAAATGAATTTCAGGGCTTATAGCTAAAGTCTACTGAAGTAGACTAAAGATTTTTCGGATTATTTAGTCATCAAAAGATGACTTTCGCTATTAGCAAGGAACTTCAGTTCCTTGCGGGACATGGCTTTTACGTTAAGTTGACACGTATGAGCAGTGCTACGTCTCTACAAGGGTTATGGGTAACGCATATTTAATTTCTGGAGATGTCTAATTTAGAAAAATCATAATTAGGTAATCCAGTAATATCAGTTTGGAGAGCAAACAAATCACCCGAGTGAAAACTTTTTTCGATCTCTGCTTGGCTGAGTCCAACTGAAGCAGTGGTGATGTAGAGTGTTTGCAAATTCTCGCCTCCAAAAGTACAGCTAGTTGGCAATTGCACAGGTAGCTTTATCCGCAATATCTCTTCACCCTTGGGATTGAAACGAATTACACACCATCCATCCCACATAGCTGACCAAATATGTCCTTCACTGTCTATTGTCAACCCATCTGGGTAGAAGGATTCATGTGTTAAAACAATAAAAATCCGACGATTAGTAATGTTTCCTTTTACTGAATTAAAGTCGGAAGCGTTTATTTTTTGCTGAGGATAATCTGTTAAGTA
>NZ_JAIVFR010000308.1 GCF_020829685.1 Nostoc sp. CHAB 5715
ACTTCAATATGACGCAACAGGCTAAATGGAATGGTGACTATCAAATAATCTGCGGTTTCCTGAAAACGTCCTGCCTGTGTGTCATAAGTAACCGTGACATCTTTCGCCGTGTTTTCAATTGCTTCCAGAGATGCTCCAAACCGGATGTTCTTACCCAAAATTGGCAAAAAGGCATTGGGCAAAGCATCAGAGCCATCTACCAGATACACCATGTGCGAAAAGGTGTTTGAGTATTCGTGATGCAAGTAACTGACGAAGGAAGAATTCATCCGGGATTCGACATTCCACAGAATACCTAACATTTCGATCGCTCCTTCTGACCAACCCGAATGGCGCAAGAACCCACGCAATGAAAAATGGTCGTATTCTTCAATAATCCCATCCCAAGCAGTCTCTCCTTGCTCCAGCACCCGCTCGTAAAGCGGCTTGAAGGTAGCTTTCAAGAGGTCTTCGGGCTGTTTGCCCAACTCGTGTGGGTGAACATCAAACTCAAACTTCTTGGGGTCGAATTCTTTGCGACGAACGCGCTTGCCTTGTAGATAAATGTAGGCGTTTGGGTTAGCTAAAATAAAGGGTTCTGTCTTCAGGCGGAACCGCTTGATATATGCCATCGTTAAGTCGTGGCTTTGGGGGATTCGCATTGCTCCCATCTCTGCCCGCAGTCCGGGAGCTAGTCCTTCGTGCACTGTGTAGATTCTGCCGCCGACTCGATGTTGAGCTTCCAGAATCGTGACATTGTGTCCTGCCCGTTTGAGCAGGTCGCCTGCAACTAGACCTGCCATCCCCGCCCCAACGATGATCGCCTTTTTTGGGCGACTCTTTCCTGCTTCTAAACCTTTTTCGAGGATGTTTAGTAATGAGTTTGAATTTGGATTCATGATTGGCGATCGCTTTTTAGAAGTTGTCAGTAGTCAGTTAAACCTACCAAGTGTCTGCATCTCCTGTTCCTGCAATCCAATCTTCTAAAACGCGATCGGGCTTGGCAACATTAAATAGATGTAGTCCAAAATCTTTAGCCAGTTCTTCGCAAATTTTGATTCCCCGCACACTATTTCCCTTACTGTCTAGAGGGGGTGAGAATGTGCCAATCCCTAACTTCCCAGGAGCCACAGCTGTAATACCACCACCTACACCACTTTTGGCAGGCATCCCAACGCGATACACCCACTCGCCAGAATAGTCATACATTCCGCAGGTGAGCATAACACTAATCACATCCTGAACGTAGCGTTCATCAATCGCTCGCTCACCTGTGACGGGATTAATCCCGCCATTCGCTAACGTCCCTGCCATCATTCCCAGATCCCGTGCGTTCACCAAGATGGAACATTGCTGAAAATAGAGGTCAAGGGTTTCTTCAACTCGCTCGCTGACCATACCAAAGTTGAGCATTAGATATGCCATTGCTCGGTTACGATTTCCTGTTGCTTTTTCCGATAAAAAAACAGGGACGTTAATATCATGAGCGCGTCCCGTATATCGCTTAAACATATCTAGAATGCGTTTGAGCCGTTCCGTTGCACCCTTGCCTTTAATCAGGTCAGATGTGGCGATCGCGCCTGCATTTACCATTGGGTTATAGGGGCGATTCGTTTTCTCGTCCAAGACAATTGCATTAAAAGCTTCCCCTGTTGGTTCAACGCTGACTTTGGTATTGACGTATTCTCGACCGTGATCTTCCAACGCTAAACCGTAGACAAATGCCTTGGAGATGGATTGGATCGTGAACAGTTGGTCGCATTCTCCGACATCAAAAACTTGACCATTTTTCGTGACGACACAAATCCCAAACCATTCTGGTTTTGCCAGTGCCAACTCCGGAATATAGTCTGCAACCACACCATCATCAAGCAAACGATACTTCTCGTAAACATCGCTCAGATAATTGCGAAAGGGAGATGCAACTGCTGTAATAGAACTCGCAAGAGAGTGTAAATCACCAGTGTTCATAAATATCTCTTGTAATCAATACCTTCGCCAATTTACGAGGGTGAGTTGATGTATTAACTCCTTTGTCTCTAAGGTTTGGCAAAAACAATAAGTCCTAAAAATTCCTTCAAAGTTTCCCGCAAGTGTTTTTTAACGTATTCCCGCAGTATAAACGGTTTGAGCGTCTAAGCTACCTTGTAAGCTAAACGCTTATGTATGGGTCATTTTGCCATTTTTGCCAAAATTTTTGTAGGCTCTTATTTTGGCAAAGGTATTGGTAATGAATCGGTTATTCCATAATCCGTTGGGCAACTTTGGTAAATTCCTGACTAATGGGATGATCCTGATACTTCACGCAGAACACTCCTTCACTGGCAAGTTGCACCATGTCTTCCGATAGAGGAAAAATGCCTGCGACTGGGGCACTGTAGGCTTCTTCTACCTTCTGCTGCAATACCTCAAAGTTGAGTTTGCTGTGCGCTTTGTTAATCGTCAGTAATAATTTACGAACATTGAGTTGACGCGCCACATCCACCGTCACAGCCGTTCCTTGGTAGTCTTGTTTATCTGGGCGCAGAATCAAAATCAAGACATGGGAAATGGCGATCGACAAAAAGGTTTCTTTTGAGAGTCCTGGATGAGTATCGATGAACAAATAATCAAGCTGTAATGCCTTCACCAGTTGCCGAAGCCCATCGTTGAGCCGCTTCACGTCGTAGCCTTCTTTCAGGATTCTGGCAATATTATCTGCCTTCACACTCGAAGGAACCAGAAAAATCTCACCTCCTCCGGTCAATCCCACGTTGGCACTGACATCATATGCAGCCTCCTCAATCGGACTTTCCCCCCAAAGGTAGTTATTCAGGGTTTTGTTCATCTGTTCTGGCTCCAAGCAAAACAGGTTGTGAATTCCAGGTGAGGGAACATCAGTGTCCACCACGCCTACCCTATTTCCAGCCAGAGCAACAGTTGTTGAAAGGTTGGCAGTAAAGTTCGATTTTCCAGTTCCACCCCGGTAAGAGTGTATTGAAATCACTTTCGGCATAATTAAGAGTGTATTGAAATCACTTTCGGCATAATAATTAAGTATTATTTAATATTTGCAATTAGTAAACAACAATTATTAAAAAGACCCCAGTGGCGGCGATCGCCACCCCTGATAGATGGAAGAAATAAATACAATCCTCTTTTCTTCTACCCTGTGCCTTGTTTCTTGAAAGAGGGCTGAATGTAAAGATTTTTTTGATGTGTACTTAGCTCAAGCCAGTCCAGTTTCAGAATTGGTTGAGAGTAGATACTAAAGCAGTCCTACTCACAACAATCTTTTAGGTAAGTAGAGTTACTTAGTACAGCATTTGATTAATTCGTAGCAAATTAAATTTTGCAATACCCTGCAATGGCAATGCATCGCCTGACAATGCCAATGTGTCGCCTGACAATGGCAATGCATCGCCTGACAATGCCAATGCATCGCCTGACAATGCCAATGCATCGCCTGACAATGTTAATGTGTCGGCTGACAATGTTAATGCGTTCCCCTGCATTAAAAACGCTACGCTTTTACACAAAACTGTACTTAGCACCTAACGGATTTTATCCTTATTGAACTATCAAAGCAACTATCTTACTCTGCCTTGAAAATACTACTTCGACCAATATCGATGTAGATACCCCAATACCCAATGCCCCATGCCCCATGCCCCATGCCCACTTGCCCTGAGCGAAGCCGAAGGGATGCCCAATGATGGCCACTTGCTTCAAGCCGGGAAACCAAGCGTCGAGCAGTGGCTCCCCAAGTCCCCTTGTCTGTTTCTTCAACCTACTCGTTCGGGTTACCGCCTTAATGGCGTCTACGCCAACGTGTTCACCATTTGTCACAATAAGAGGACGGTTACATCACTTCCAGGAACCTGTCGGCAACAAAATCAGCCTCAGTTGCAAGTCGTGGATAACGACGGTTGCAAGCTGTGGAGATACACTGCCATCAAAAGCATCTGGAATGAGTAGACAATAATGGATGAAAATAAACAGATAAACAATACAAGCCAGCAATTGGGTGAACCAACAGAGGTAAAGCAAGCAATGAAGAGTGACTCCCCAGCCCCAATTAATTTCAATGAATCTGGTAGCGAGGTGACAGAGCAAGTGACAGCCCAAACTAATGTATCGGGGGATACGGCTAATCTCAATCCAGAAAATAGCGTCGCTGCAAGTGAGAAAACTGGAGTGGAAACAGCAGCTTTGGCAGAACTGACTCAACAAATCGACTCTCTCAAAACGCAACTAGAAGAACGTAGTACTCAATATATGCGGATTGCCGCTGATTTTGAGAATTACCGGAAACGTACCAGCAAAGAAAAAGAAGAGTTAGAGACACAGATCAAGCGGAACACCATTTTGGAATTGCTGCCAGTGGTCGATAATTTTGAGCGGGCCCGATCGCACCTCAAACCGCAATCTGAAGGCGAAATGACCATGCACAAAAGCTACCAAGGCGTTTACAAACAATTGGTAGATAGCCTGAAACGCTTGGGTGTATCACCAATGCGTCCTGAAGGTCAAGAATTTGATCCGAACTTGCACGAAGCAGTAATGCGCGAACCTACGGATGAACATCCTGAAGGAACAGTGTTAGAAGAGTTAGTGCGCGGATATTACTTGGGCGATCGCGTGCTACGCCATGCAATGGTCAAAGTAGCTGCTCCCAAGGAAGATACCCCTTCTGCACCAGAAGATCAGTCGAGTCAAGCCTTCAGTTAAGCTGTAGTCGCTCGCCTCGCTGACCGAAAGTGCCTGGGTTCTAGCAAGGACGAGCATCATTATTGAGGTATGGGATGGAGAGGATGAGGGAGATGAGGGGGATGAGGAGGATGAGGAGGATGAGGAAGATGAGGAAGATGAGGGGGATGAGGGGGATGAGGAAGATGAGGAAGATGAGGGGGATGAGGGGGATGAGGAAGATGAGGAAGCAATTTTTCTTCCCCTGCTCCCCCTGCTCCCTCATCTCCCCCTGCTCCCTCATCTCCCCCTGCTCCCTCATCTCCCCCTGCTCCCTCATCTCCCCCTGCTCCCCTACCTTCCCCATTTCTATATGCTGAAGTTTTGAGCTAGTCAGCGACATATTACAGCAGGAATACTCGGTAAAAATACTGATAATTATGGGAAAAGTTATTGGGATCGACTTAGGCACTACTAACAGTTGCGTCGCAGTTTTGGAGGGCGGTCAACCACTGGTGATCTCCAATTCTGAAGGTGGACGAACTACTCCAAGTATTGTGGGATTTGGCAAGAGTGGCGATCGCTTGATTGGTCAATTGGCAAAACGCCAAGCCGTAACCAATGCCGAAAACACAATTTACAGTATAAAACGATTTATCGGGCGGCGTTGGGAAGACACTGAAACAGAACGCGATCGCGTCCCTTACAACTGCATCAAAGGTCGAGACGATACCGTTGATGTCCAAATTCGCTCAAAAAACTACACGCCACAAGAACTATCCGCCATGATCCTGCAAAAGCTTAAGCAGGATGCAGAAAGCTTTTTGGGTGAGGAAGTTACTCAGGCAGTGATTACCGTACCAGCATATTTTACAGATGCCCAAAGACAAGCAACTAAAGATGCTGGCACAATTGCAGGATTAGAAGTCCTGCGAATCATCAATGAACCAACAGCTGCGGCTTTAGCTTTCGGATTGGACAAGCAAGACCAAGAGCAGCTAATTTTAGTATTTGACTTAGGAGGCGGAACCTTCGACGTATCGATCCTGCAACTTGGGGATGGCGTTTTTGAAGTTAAGGCGACTAGTGGTAACAATCAACTGGGTGGAGACGACTTTGATAATGCGATCGTGCGTTGGATGATGGAACGCTTCCAGCAACAAGAGAAAATCGACCTTGCCCAAGATAAGATGGCACTGCAACGCCTGCGGGAAGCAGCAGAAAAGGCAAAAATTGAACTCTCCAGCATGGTGAATACATCCATCAACTTGCCGTTTATCACGGCTGATGACACCGGGCCAAAGCATCTGGAGATGGAACTGGGCCGCTCTAAATTTGAAGAACTGGCACTTAATTTAATTGAAAGTACCATCGAACCAATGATCCAAGCGCTCAAAGATGCGGATCTCAAACCACAAGCCATAGATCGGATTATCTTAGTAGGTGGTTCTACCCGTATTCCCGCAGTCCAAAACGCGCTAATTAAGTTTTTCAATGGCAAAGCTCCTGATCGCTCCATCAACCCCGATGAAGCTGTAGCATTGGGAGCGGCTATCCAAGCAGGGGTGTTGGGTGGCGAAGTCGATAATCTCTTACTATTGGATGTCACTCCTCTATCCTTGGGAATTGAAACCTTGGGTGAAGTGTTCACCAAAATTATTGAACGCAACACCACAATTCCCACTAGTAAGTCACAAATTTTTTCTACAGCAGTTGATGGGCAAACCTCGGTAGAAATTCACATCCTCCAAGGTGAACGGGCAATGTCACGAGATAACAAGAGTCTCGGCAAGTTTCTACTAGCAGGAATTCCTCCATCGCCCCGTGGTGTGCCGCAAATTGAAGTATCCTTTGAAATCGATGTCAACGGCATTCTGAAGGTTTCTGCCCAAGACAAAGGTACAGGTAGAGAACAAAGTATCAGGATTACCAATACAGGTGGTTTAAGTACCAACGAAGTCGAACGGATGCGCCAAGAGGCAGAACTGTTTTCCGACGAAGATAGAAGACGTAAAGAACTGGTTGAACTCAAAAACCAAGCAGATAATCTGTTGTTCACTTACGAATCCACCATCAAGGATAATAGCAACTTTATCGGCGACCAAATGAAAACCTTGGCTAGTGAAAAAGTTTCACAACTCCAAGCTGCAATGATTGATTCTAGTATTTCCACAGTGGAATTTAAGCAGCGCTTAGACGACTTCCAACAAACCCTATTTGCAATTGGTGCTGATGTCTACAATCGAGCTAATAGCCAAACAGATGAGACTGAAGAGGCTTCAGCTAACCTCTTTACCCCAGAAGTAGACTCACCAATGAATGGCACACTAATACCACAATTCAACTTTGATTTTGACGAAGAAAGTACTGCCCAAGTTGATTATGAGGCGATAGATTAGGGATTGGGCATGGGGCATTGGGCATGGGGCATTGGGCATGGGGCATTGGGCATGGGGCATTGGGCATGGGGCATTGGGCATTAGTTATTAGTTATTTCTTTCCTGCCTCCCACTCCCCCTTTCAAGGGTAGGTATTTAAAAATTAGGCAGAGGAGAAGGTGATTTGGGAAACATTAAGTTCTGGAGTAAATGTGGGCCAGGGTTCAGGAAAAAAGCCACCTTGTGGTAATGTTAAATGATTAAGAAATGCGGCTTTAATCACTAAATAACCACGTCGAAAACAACTCAACCAACGGCTTTTTGCCCTGTGTTTAAAATTGCGTCTGGCAATATG
>NZ_JAIVFR010000309.1 GCF_020829685.1 Nostoc sp. CHAB 5715
CATATTTGCTGGTGAGTCATTCTTACTATTATGTAATAAAGAATACTCAAAACCAATCCTTGATTGCGGTTGTTTAACTTGCCTACTTATAATCATTGGCATTGCTGGGAAGTCCGGGGACTTGGTTTTACTTTTACCCATGTGTATATGATCTTAACTCATTCTCTTGCTGACCTTGATGGTTTTCAACAATAACACCTAAATAATTTTGATTTTTGAAGGTTTTTGCCTGATGATGGCTAGGGAAAAGGCAGGAGAGGAAAAAGAGTTATTAAACAATAATTCTTTCTCTCCCTGCTCCCCCTGCCCACCTCAACAAATAACTTTCTCTTTTGCGAACCCTATTGGAAGTATCAGCAAGATTTATATGGTAGCGGAAATTCCATAAGCACGTTAGATGAGGACGCTTCTCGTTTAATTTTACCTGCCCGAACTGCATCGTATAAAGCTGCGAGGGCTGACAAATCCTCTTCCTTCCAGCATTTAGTGACAAGCACTTGATGGAGTAATCCCTCAGATTCAACACTAAGATATCCAGTTTGGAAAGCAGATTCAACGAGTGTGCGAATCATCTTGGTTAGGACAGAGTAAACAAATTGTTATGTCAAGTGTGGAACATTTCCCTTTGATAATAATTGATATGGAACATGAGTATCATGTGATTATCATTACACCTAATTAGTGATTTAGATCACAACAATCGGTTACAATATGATATCTTGGTGCATCTATCTATTCATATACGTAGATATTAGTTACAAAAAACTTCAATGCGACTACTGAGGTAGCGCATAATTCGACAATATTAAAAGATAGAAAAACTTTTAAGCAAAGTATCCAAAAATATAGTGAGATATAAGCAATCAAGCAAAAAACTGGCGGAAATCTTCATCCTTTTGACTTAATTGCACCCAGTCTAAGTTTAAAGACTGGAATTTTTGCACCAAGCGATCGCAAGCCGGACGTTCGGTAGCGTAATGTCCGGCATCGATTAAAATGAGATTGCGATCGCGGCTTTCTTGAAACTGATGAAACTTACAGTCAGAAGTCAAATAAGCTTGGGCGCCACTTTTGGCGACGGCTGAAATGAAACTAGCCCCCGAACCACCCAAAACAGCAACTCGTGAAATTGTTTGTTGCAAATCAGCACTTGGGGAAAAAATCAAATTAGGGGGAGCAAGTCGCCCTTGAATGGCTGCGAGTAATTCCTGTAATGTCAAAAATGGCTCTAGCAAACCAATACGACCATATCCTAACCCTGCTTGTGTAGGTTGTATAGGAGTAACTTCTTTTAGTTCTAAAATTTGAGCCAAAACATCAGCAGTACCATCCTGCACTTGGTCGAAATTGGTGTGGGCAGTGTAAATACCAATATTGTGGGTAAAGGATAACCGTACCATTTCTGCGATCGCTTCACCAGTGCGTAAAGATTTGGGAGGATTAAAAATCAATGGATGATGGGCAAATATCAGGTTAGCATTAAGAGCGATCGCTTCCTGCATTACTGCCAAAGTCGGTGTCAAACATACCAAAACCCGTGCTTTTTCCTGCAACACTCCTGGTTCAATCTGCCACCCGCAATTATCCCAGCTTTCACACCAAGCGGGATTTGCCCATGCTTCAAACCAAGTAATTAAGTCAGCAATTTTCATAACTATATTTCTTCAGCAATTTTTAATTTTAATTGCTAATCAGTGTTTCTGTGGTTGAATATTTAATTTTAATGCTAATTGCTGGCGCATTTCTTGGAAAGGTTTGTTCCAGACAGGGCTAGCATTCCAGTTCCACACTGTTACTGGAATCAGTTCTTCTTGGGCAAGACAAGTTAGCAGACGATATTCATCTTCTGGTTCACGAGAAAAAGTGAAGGGATTACGGTAGCCTGTGTCACATAGTTTATAAGATGTGATTTGTCCGTGATTAATCCGTTGTAAAAGTTCTTTACCTTTGACGAGCAAATAATCCAAAAAAACCGGACTAAAAGGCTCTATGTGTGCGCGTTTTTGTGGTTCTTTTTGTACCCATCTTGCCCACTCAAACCCATACATAAAATCGTGAACGTAACGGAAGCGCATTTCCGTTTTATTTCCGAACATTTCTGTAAGAGAAACCATCTTTTCACCAAAAGATTTTAAAAAAACTATAGCACCTTCATCTGCTACTAAAGCCTGCCTTAGCATACTGCTTACCAGAAAATCAAAATCCCAGAATATGTTTTCTGGAAAGTTTTGTAACTGAGTACAGACTATGCTTTCGAGAGTTTCTTGAAGGTTTATGAGGAGTTCAATATCAGTTTTTTGTTCAGTAATTAAATTTTCCAATTCTGCGAAACTGGTAATTAATGTTTTTTTAGGATTAAGTGATAAGAGGTTAATAGACTGTTGGGCAAGGATTTCATCAATAAATTTGAAAGTATGAATCGGTGTCAGTTCTTGCTTCATAGTAATTGAAATAGCCCAGACAGCTTACACTAAATATTAGCTTATATCGAAACAAGTAAATTTTGAAATAATCACAAATAAACTTTACTTTTTAATTTACAAATTTATACGAATTATTTAGTATGGATTTGATTAGTTTTCATAACAAAGCGATCGCGGTGAAATTTATTTAATGCATATCACCGCGAGTTTATGAGATTATACCCAAAGGGTAAGCGGGATAACCAGAGTATTTAAACTCTATAGAACTCTACCTTAAATAAATAAAACTTGAGAATCACCTATCCAGAAATATGTACAACCAATTCTCTTAAATGACTGCGTTGGCGGTGTTCCCAAATATAAATTCCTTGCCAAGTTCCCAAAAATAAGCCCATTACATCAATCCAATGACGACCATTTTCGTCGGGTTGCTTTAACTCATAGCGTTTATTTTCCAGTTGATAATATTCCAATAAACCGCCATCTGGTTCAAAAATTGTGTAGATGGGAATCTGCAAAATTTGCTCGTAGAAAAACCATTTTCCTGGTGGATAAGTTCGCTTTACCGAATATTCTCCACCCTCAGTATCCGATAGAAATTCGATGGCGATCGCTGGGATATCTCCTTCTAAATTGGGTGTATAACTTTTGCGATTACCCACAACTTGATTTACCGATGGCACATAAACCCAGTCAGGTGCTTTGGCAATAAATTGCCCGTTGACTGTCGCGCAAAGACCAAAGTTGGAAGCGATCAACATTTGGGGTTGGATGAATCCACTGATTTCTAGGCTTTCACGCAAAGCACCAGCCAAAAGTGGCTGACCTGTATTCTCCACTGGTTCATCCTCTAGTTTAAAATCCTTGGGCAAGGCTTCCCAAGAAATTACCAGTTCAGTTTGGGATTTGGCTTCACTGAGTTGGGTTGCCATAAACACAGTATGAATTTATTTTTGATCTTATCGCGTGGGGTTATTTATATGCGCCTTTATAAAGAATTGGTATAAGAATAACTATATTTGTCGTTTCTTTACTTCCTGGTTTGTATGGCTAAAGCCCCAACTATGAACGTTTTTTATTATGGTTTTAAGTAAATATTTTAGAAGGTTTAGTTAGATGATATATTTACCATTCAACAGATACACTATAACTAGAAAAATTTGTATCTTTACTTATTAAAATAGCATTTTCACTCTGAGCTTGTGAAATTAACAACCTATCAAATGGATCTTTATGGTGTAAAGGTAACTGTCCTAGCATTAAAACATGATTAATTTTAACTCCAATAAATTCTATTCCATTATTTTGCTGCTGGTGAATAATATCAGGTAAAGACTGATTTAATGTTAATTTTCCTAATTGAGTTTTAATTTGAATCTCCCAGAGACTCACAACACTTACTAACCGAACGTTTTCTGGATTTAATAACAATTCTAAAACCCGTTCTGAAAGTTTTTTGGAGTCACTATCCCACCAAATAAAGGTATGAGTATCTAACAGAAATTTCATGATAACCAAAATTCATCAGGTAAAGGTTCATCAAAATCATCACTCATAACCATAGCACCCAAATTTAACCCAGCTTTAGGGATAATTTTTTCTTGCACAGAAGCAAAAGGAATCACCTTAGCAAAAGGTTTATCTCCATTAGTTAAAATAATTTCTGTATTATCATCTTGCATCAAGGATAATAAATCAGAAATGCTGATAGAAATTTGTTGAATATCAATATTTTTTGTTGTCATGATTACACCTCTAAAGTGTCTACTTCTATTCTAACTGAACCGTATTGACATCAGATCAACATTTTATTCAGGCGGGTTTTCGAGCTTTATTACTTGAAAATTAGATGATGCGTTACTTCGTTAACGCTACGCGATCGCAATTCCTCGTAGGTTGGGTTGACGTAAGGAAACCCAACATCCATTGCTTTGTATTCAATGATTGCGCCCTTACTCAAGTCGCCTGTGATTTGATCGTCGATCCCTCAAGCATTAACTCCCCATTTCTCCTATTCCTTGGTAGCAAACCATTGTAGTGTCAAAAATTTCATAACATTTGTTACAGTTTTTAAAGTTTTTAACTCTGGTATATCTGGTTTTAATTGTTCTGCGATCGCTAATTTTTGTTCAGCTTGTGCAGCTTGAAAATTATATAAATAAACAAAAGCTAAATAAATCCATGTGTAAGGATTTTGAGCATCATATTTAGTTAATTCTTTTAAATTTTGGATTAATTCTGGGACTTGGCGTTGTAAAAGTTGTGATAAGACTAAAGTGTAACGCCAATTTAAGTTATTTGGCTCTGTTTGCAGATAATAATTAGCCGCGAAATCAATTTGTTTTAAATAGTCTTGAGTAGGATCGTATTGATTGAAATGAGCTATCTGCACAAATATATTATTTATTTTACCCTGTTGTAACTCTTGGGCTAGCTGTGAAGTTCGGGTAACTAAATCTAAAGCTGGCGATTTCTCTACTGTTCCGACATCTGTCACATTTACAGTAATATCTGGAATATTTAAAGATGTGCTTTTGTTGTTTCTTCTATCTAAATATAGTGCTGATAGTTGATATTTCCCTAGTGGTAGTGTTTTTGGAATAAATGTAGCTAAGGCTTCTTTCACCCGGAAAGTTCCTTCAGGATGACATTTGATGCCACAGTATAAATTACCCAAGCCAATGGCATGATCGTGATACCAAGATGATTGGCTATTTTGCCATCTTAACAGTAATATTCCATTTTGCAAATCATCCCATGAACCTGTTATTTCATAGTTTACAGGGTTGTTTTTATCTAAAATTAATTGCTGAGAAATCGCCACTTTTTCTAGACTAATTCCCGACT
This sequence comes from Nostoc sp. CHAB 5715, assembly GCF_020829685.1. GTDB lineage: Bacteria > Cyanobacteriota > Cyanobacteriia > Cyanobacteriales > Nostocaceae > Nostoc. The sequence goes on from NZ_JAIVFR010000309.1 coordinate 5,271, forward strand.
CACTATTACTTATTTTTTCAACAACTACAGGAGGATTTTTGCAGTTATATAATCGCATTTTATCTCCATGAGGTAATATCCAATCGCCCTGTAATTTCAAATTAGTAGAAGATTCGACTAAAGATTTTAATTTCCGTTTAGTTTCTCCACTTTCTCCAGGTCTATATGGTTCATTCTCTCTAGTAATATACCAACAAAAATATTGTAAATCTTGCTCTACCTGAGATAATTTGGTTGTTAATTTTCTGCCAGATACGCGAAAATCTGCTAATGCCCCAAAATAATTTAAACTAAACTCATTTATCTGCGGTGTAGAAACAGGAATTACCCCTAAATTCGACCTTAAATATAAATTTGTTTCGTTAATTTTGTGTATCACTTTATCCAAAGGATATTTTTTAGCATCATTATTAGGTAAATGTTTACCACCCCATGCTTGAATTAGGGGTAATGGAAACAAATTATTGAGTAAAACTATGCTACTTAATATCAGAGTGCCTAATCTCAGTCTATCAAAATATATATTTTCAATTAAGTTGAATAAATCCGCCAATATTAAACTAATTATCGGAAAGGATGGCAGAATAAATCTAATGTCTTTATTTGTACCCAAAGAACAAATTATATAGCTACTTACTAAGGTAACTAATAACCAAATTCGAGCCGATTTATGGAGATTTACTGAAATTAAATTAGTAGAAAATCGATATTTAATCAGATAAACCAATAAAATGCCAATACTCACACATAATATTGGTAAACCAACGCTTTCTGGGATCATTTGTGGATAGTATAACCATCCAGCAATACTTGTGGCAGAAGGATCGCCCTCCCTTTTTCCGACTTGGTTAGCGTTTAATGCTGATGTAATAATCGTTAACCAATTTAAGCCATACCAAAAACTGCAAATTAACCAAGCTATCACCAAAGATGAGCAAGCTTGAATTAGCTTGATAAATTTACGTTTTCTAATAAAACTAATTAATGCCCAAATACTAGGAACTAAAATAAAAATAAAACCTGTAGGTTTAGCCAACAAGATTAAACCTATTCCAACGCCCAAGATGATAGTTAGCCCCCATGATAAAAACCCAATATAACTATCTTTCCAAATTGTCAGAACTGTGAAAGTCACTGTAACAATTGCTGTCAAACCATAATCTAATAAATAATCTGTCCGCATAATTCCTAAAATAGGAAATAACAGACAAAATATGCTGGCAGTTATGCTAGTTTTTCGGTTTTTAAATAAAAAATTACCTAAATGATACACTGAAACTATAATCATCGCAGTATACAATAAGTTGACCAAACTTGCTTGGTCATATCCACGTCCAAACAACATCAAAAATGGGACAGTGCAAATATATACAAAAGGAGCGCGATAACTTGGAGTTAATTGCCACAGAGATAACCACCAATTTCCTGAAAAGATATTGAAGTTTTGAAAAATTCTATAATGATGTAATGCTGTAGCTAAATGTGCGCTTTGATCGTAGGCTGGAATCGATTCATCTAAGAAAAACCAAGCTCTATCTATAACTAATGCTATCAGCCAAATTACTAAGAGGATGATATAATCTTTTCGATGCTGAGAATGGTCAAAATCACTCATATTTATTTGCTCAAAAACAAAGTTTAACCAATTATATATCTGTCATGTATCGCCGTTTCACTAACGATCGCCAGCGCCAGAGAAAACAAAAAGTCTTCTAGCACTGGGCATTGGCAGTTTATAAAATACTGACTTACAATTGTTCCCTGTTATGCTTTTACACCCACGTATTTTCTCGTAGTCTTGTTCAAAAATCAAAATAGAAACGTGGGGTTTAAATAGATGAAAACTGCTGTAATTACAGCTATTTTCAGGTAAACAGACCACGCGGTAGGGGTTTAGCATTGCTCATACGTGTCAACTTAAGCTAGAAATAGCTTATCTGTTAACTTCCTCACCCGCCTTGGAATGAATTCCAAGGCTAATAGCTCAAGTCTACTGAAGTAGACTAAAAATTTTTCGGATTATTTAGTCATCTTTAGATGACTTAAGCTATTAGCAAGGAACTTCAGTTCCTTGCGGGA
>NZ_JAIVFR010000030.1 GCF_020829685.1 Nostoc sp. CHAB 5715
AAATTAACTTTCAAGTCACTGATGAATTAGAAGCTCTGCGGCATCGTGTAGCTGAGTTAGAGCAATCAGAAACATTTTATCAGCAAAGGCAAGCAGCGCTTGAGCAGCAAGTAATAGAGCTAGAAAAAAAACTGGCACTTGCACTAGAATATCCCCATATTCAAGCTGTTGAATATGATATCAAGCGGTATTTTGAACAGAAGATATCCACAGCCTTGAATGTGCCAACAGATGTCGCAGTCACTTTAGAGCAACTCCAACAAGAAATTGCACAGCGACAGCAGGTAGAAGCCTCCTTAAGAGAGAGTGAAGAACGGCTTAGATTAGCGCTAGAGGTTTCCCAGATGGGCTTGTGGGATTGGAATATTGTTACCAATCAAGTCATCTGGTCTGAAAACTATGAATTGCTTTTTGGTGTGCTACCAGGTAGTTTTGACGGCCCTTACGAAACGTTTCAGAAGTGCGTTTATCCTGAAGACAAGCAATCTGTAATGCAAGGGATCGCCCACGCTTTAGAACAAAAGACTGACTACAACGATGAATTTCGCATAGTTCGAGCAGACCAAAGTGTACATTGGATTTCTGCCAAAGGAAAATTTATCTATGACGATCAGGGACAAGCGGTGCGAATGATCGGCGTTTATATGGAAACTACTGTCTGCAAGCAAGCAGAAGAAAGTACTCGTGAACTCACAACTCAAGTGCAAGAACAGGCAAATATTTTAAATGCTATTCTCACCGCCTCAGTCGATCACATTTACATCTTTAATCGCAGAGGTTGCTATCAGTATGTCAGTCGAGATGCAGCTACTGTACTAGGCTTGAAGCCCCAGGATATTGTCGGAAAAACTTTGCAAGACCTGGATTTACCCAAAGCCCTTGTACAACAGGTAGATAATCAACGAAAAGCTGTGATGAAAACTGGGCAGCCAATCAAGGATGAGTGTAAATATGTTACTGCTGATGGGGTGCATTATTATGAATACATCCTTACACCATTACGGAATTCCCACCAAACTATTGAAGGCGTAATTACAGTTTCTCGTGATATTACCGAACACAAACGGGCAGAAAAAACATTACGCGAAAGTGAAGCTAGATTTCGGCGTTTGTTTGAATCCAACCTAATCGGGGTCGCTTTTTGGAATGTGGATGGCTTTATTCTTGATGCCAATGATGCCTTTCTCCAGCTAGCTGGCTACACTCGTGATGAATTTGCCACTTTGGGTAAAATTAATTGGAGAGAACTTACTCCTATTGAATATAAAGATTTAGACGATCGCGCCCTTTTGGAAGTGCAAACCACTGGAGTTTCCAAAATTTATGAGAAAGAATATCTCCAGCGCAACGGTAAACGAGTACCGATTGTTTTGGGGGTAGCCTTGCTGAATGACTCCAAAAATAATGGTGTTGCTTTTGTACTGGATATTACCCATCGCAAATCAGTTGAGAAAGAACGCGATCGCCTCCTCGAACGAGAAATGAAAGCACGCAAAGAAGCAGAAATCGCCAACAAAGTCAAAGATGAATTTCTGGCGGTTCTCTCCCATGAACTGCGAACCCCACTTAACTCCGTTCTGGGGTGGTCGAAATTGCTGCGGACTCGTAATTTTGATGAAAAAACCACTAACCACGCCTTAGAAACCATTGAACGCAACGCCAAGTTACAAACTCAGCTAATTGAAGATTTGTTGGATGTGTCTCGCATCCTCCGAGGAAAATTAAACTTAAATATCTGTCCAGTAAACTTGGTAATGGTAATTGAAGCAGCACTAGAGACAGTACAACTCGCAGCCCAAGCTAAGTCAATTCAAATTCAAACGATATTTGATCCCACCTTGGGACAAGTGATGGGCGACCCAAATCGGCTTCAACAAGTTGTATGGAATCTACTTTCCAATGCGGTAAAATTTACACCAGCAGGGGGACGGGTAGAAATTCGACTGATGGAAGTTAGTAACCAAGCTCAAATTCAGGTTAGCGATACAGGTAAGGGAATTAGCCCAGAGTTTTTACCTTATGTGTTCGATTACTTTCGCCAAGCTGATAGCACAACTACCCGGACATTTGGTGGACTAGGTTTAGGATTAGCGATCGTGCGTAAGGTTGTAGAGATGCATGGAGGAAATGTTCAAGCCGAAAGTCCTGGAGAAGGATTGGGTACCACTTTCACTGTTGAGCTACCGCTTTTAGTCAGAAGTGAACAAGTCACGCGTGAAGAGAATGAATCTTTAGATTGTGAGCCTGAATCCTCGCTCCTTTCCGATACTCAAGTTTTAGTAGTGGACGATGAACCAGATATCCGCGACTTAGTTACCTTTATTTTGCAAGACTACGGTGTAGAAGTAACTGCCGTATCTTCAGCACAGGAAGCATTAGAAGCGCTGTCTGAGTCGATACCAGATGTTTTAATTAGCGATATTGGAATGCCAAAGACAGACGGTTATATGCTGATGCGTGAAGTGCGATTGCGATCGCCAGGGCAAGGAGGACGCGTACCAGCGATCGCTCTGACGGCTTATGCAGGCGAAATGAATCAGCAGCAAGCATTAGCAGCAGGATTTCAAATGCATATTTCTAAACCAGTAGATCCAGATGCATTGGTGAAAGCGATCGTTGATTTGATTAATTAGTCATTCGTCATTGTTCGTTGGTTATTATACCAATTCACCAAAATCCTGATACATATAGATTTCTCGTAGGGGCATGGCATTGCCCATACGTGTCAACTTAACGTAAAAGCTATGTCCCGCAAGGAACTGAAGTTCCTTGCTAATAGCGAAAGTCATCTTAAGATGACTAAATATAGCCAAAGAACTTTAGTTCTAGGCAGTTGAGTCAAGCCTTCAGTTAAGCTATTTTTAGCTTAAGTTGACACCAATGGGCATTGCCATGCCCTACTGGCGTGTTTGTATGATTCAGGACTTACGCAGCGATGATTAGTCATTGCGAGCGGAACGCAGTCAAGCGTTGCAATCTCGTCAAGACTGGGATTGCTTCTCTTCGAGACGCACTCGCGTTCGCAACGCTTGCAATGACGAAAGTACGTTGCCTTTGCGTAAGTCCTGTGATTATTAAAGTGAAATAGTATTAGTCATTAACAATGCGATTGTTAGTCGATACAATCGCATTGTTAGTCGATACAATCGCATTGTCAGTCGATACAATCGCATTGTCAGTCGATACAATCGCATTGTTAGTCGATACAATCGCATTGTTAGTCGATACAATAATTCCCTTTGCTACGTTTTTTTACGGCAGAGTTCGTTTAGGATGTGAGACACCGCTACCTCCAGAACGCGATCGCTCAAGTTGATAACACTACTAACGGTACTGGTTAACCCAAGCGTATTTTTTTATAGGCGACGATCGCAACCTGACGCGCAATCCTCTTGGCGTGTTCGGTACGTTACTTATTTATATACAATATGACTTACGCATTCACAAAAAATATCATCCATCTCCTCTGAGTAACAACTCATTGTTCAATATTCAACAGAGGTTAAAGAATGAATACAAAATTTTCAAACCTGTCTTTTACAATAGCTGTCTCGGCTGCAATGATAGCTAGTGCTTCTGTCGCGTCGCCTACCGTTGTCTCGTTCAGCGATGCTACTGCCACATCTGTCAGGGGTGTGTTTGTTGCTGCCAACGCTATTGACAAAAATAAGAATACCCACTGGGAGGCTGACGCCCATGGTACTTCCATAACTGCGAGATTCAGTAGCTGCCAGCGCGTAGATGATCTGGTGCTTAATTGGTACGGCACGAACAAGTATACCTACAGCGTACAGCTTTCCAAGGACAATGGTGCAACCTGGACTACTGTGGTCAGTAACACCTCTGGCAAGGGGAATGAAGACGCGCAAAACGTCACCGACCAAGCCGCCAACGCGATCAAGATCGTGGGTGATATCGATTCTAGATTGCGTATCGACGAATTGAAAGTTAATTCGCTGGGTTCGACCAATGGCTGTACAAGCAGTGGTATTTCAAATCCCTCAAATAATGAAAGCAGTGATACTTCAAATCCCTCAGATGGTGAAAGCAGTGGTATTTCAAATCCCTCAGATGGTGAAAGCAGTGGTATTTCAAATCCCTCAGATGGTGAGGTCTCAGGTGGTAACGCTCAGTACCCGGCCGATGTGCTTGACCTAAGCAAGTGGAAGATCACCCTGCCAATCAGCTTGAATTCCAACTCAAACAAGGCAACGGAAATTAAGCAGCCGCAACTCAAGACCTACACTAATTCAGAATATTTTCGTCTGAATGCTGCCAAGAATGGTGTGCTTTTGAAAGCGATCGCTGGGGGCGCACGTACCAGCACAAATACTGCTTACGCCCGTTCTGAACTGCGTGAAATGCAGGGTGATGGTACAGAGTCCGCTGCTTGGAACTGTGTGAATACCGATCATGCCATGTACCTGGAACAGACCCTGTTGCACACCACCACGAACAAGCCGGAAGCTACCATCGGGCAGATCCATGACTCAAAAAACGACCTCGTGATGGTGAAGTACTTCGGCCCGGACTTTGCCAACGGCTCGACCGACATCGGCAAGCTTGAAGCCCGCTTCAACAACGACACTACTACCAAGCTTCTCGACAGCGCTTACAAGCTCGGCGATCCGATGACTATCGACATTGCTGTTAGATCCAGTGGCAATGTTAACATCACCTATAAAAACCTGCGTTCAGGTGTAACGAGTAGTACTGGTACAGTGAGGATGACGGGTATCATCGGTTCCTGTTACTTCAAGGCTGGCATATATATTCAAGCTTGCTCAAAGACTGATATTTACGGCAACACCAACACTGTGTGTGCGAACAAAAACTTGTCTGCTAATAAATACGAGACTGACCCTTACGCTTACGCAGAAATAGAACTACGCAACATTACCCTACGCTAATCCGCAGAAGTTTTCAGCTTTTTTACCAGTTGTGATGCGTAAAGCCCCCGTCAGCCCCTTCGGGGAAGTCAAAAGTCAAAAGTCAAAAGTCATTTATGCGGGAGATATAAGCGGATGGCTGAATTTATTCAGCCGTTAATGGTAAGATATATATCCTGGGCAGGGCGTTGTCCAGTGGGCGAGGCAATGTAAGACGTGTAATATAGCGGTTCTCGTTTGGATGCAATACACAATAGGGCACAGCAATGCTCATACGTGTTAACGTAAAAGCCATGTACCGCAAGGAACTGAAGTTCCTTGCTAATAGCTTAAGTCTTCTTTTGATGACTAAATAATCCGAAAAATCTTTAGTCTACTTCAGTAGACTTTAGCTATGAGCCGCTGAAATTTATTTCTGGGCGGGCGTGGAAGCGAACAGATAAGCGATTTTTAGCTTAAGTTGACACCAATGAGCAGTGCTGTGCCCCTACAAATGGTCTTTGAATTTTGAATTTTGAATTTTGAATTGTTAACGGGTTAAGAGGCTGTCCATAACTTTAGTTTTGTCCCACGTCTGCTGCTTTCCTGCTAGACTCTGGATAGTCCCTATGCTTTCAGGAATTATGACATCTGTAGAGCAAGTCATGAAAGAAGCTTTAGCTTTGCCCAGTGCAGCGAGAGCATTGTTGGCAGAAAAGCTGGTTGAAAGTCTTGAATTTGATGTAGACGAAACACTTCAAACACTATGGACAGATGAAGCCAAGAAGCGTAGAGATGAAGTTCGCACTGGTGCAGTTCAACCCATTGCTGGAGAGGAAGCTTTAGCTAGGGTGAGACAATTTTTGCAGCAATGAAATACGTCTTTCATCCAGCAGCATTAACTGAATACGGTGAGGCGGTCAAGTTTTACGCAGAGCGTCGAGTTGAATTAGCACAAGCATTTATTAATGCGGTTGAGGATGCAATTTTCCGAATCATCCAGTCACCGACTCGCTGGGCTGTTGTTGACGAAGACATTCGTCGATGTCTAACGCGCAAATTTCCTTATGGAATTTTATAAGAAGAATTCAGAACTCAGGAGCGGAGCCGGAGACGCTCCGCCTCCGGTCAGAAAACAGGTATGAATTCTGTACGAGTGGGTGACGAATATTGGTTAAAACCTCGCCCGAAGTTAAGCGAAAAAAATTAAAATATTCTCGCCTTAAAACTCTATCCCTTTATGGGTAGAGTATTCTGAATTCTGAATTCTGAATTCTGACTCCTATTTTATAAAAACAACTGAGGCGGATTATGGGTAATATTTAAGAATTTATTATACCTATGCCTCATCGAGATAGACGTTTCAGCTTTGGCTAAAATAGCCGCTCCCCTACGAGCAAACGCCTTAACCTGTTGTCTAGGTGTGTGGTAAGATTGCCTGGAACAGAGGTTTTATCTGAGTTGGAATCTCGTATAAATTGCAAAGGTCAAGCTGACCGATTGTTAACTCCCACGATACTTTTCCTATGGATTTGGAAAATATACAACAAGGCTGGTGACGAACTGAGTGGAATTTGTAGATGAATATCTAGGATTTGCTACCAGAACTTAACTAACTTCCCACAATTTTGACTTTTATTTGATTTTTAGGATACACACATGAACGATAAGCTGATGCTGATGATTCCAGGCCCAACCCCGGTGCCAGAAGCTGCCTTACTGGCATTAGCCAAGCATCCGATTGGACACCGCACCAGTGAATTTAGCAACATATTGGCAGAGGTGACGGAAAACCTCAAGTGGCTGCACCAAACTCAAAGTGATGTGCTAACGCTGAATGTCAGTGGTACGGGTGCTGTAGAAGCTGGAATAATTAATTTCCTCTCTCAGGGCGATCGCATTTTAGTTGGTTCTAATGGTAAATTTGGCGAACGCTGGGTAGAAATTGGTCAAGCCTACGGTTTGAATGTAGAAGAAGTTAAGGTAGAATGGGGAAAACCCTTAGACCCCGCAGTATTCGCCGAAAAACTTCAAGCAGATACCCAAAAGCAAATTAAAGCTGTAATCATCACGCACAGCGAAACTTCGACGGGTGTGTTGAATGACCTAGAAACCATCAACCGCCACGTTAAAGAACACGGTGAAGCTTTAATTATCGTTGATGCTGTCACTAGCTTGGGTGCATTCAATCTACCCGTGGATGCTTGGGGCTTGGATATAGTCGCCTCCGGTTCCCAAAAAGGTTATATGATTCCGCCGGGATTGGGTTTTGTCTCTGTCAGCCCTAAAGCTTGGGAAGCTTACAAAACTGCGAAGCTACCGAAATATTATTTGGACTTAGGCAAATATCGCAAAGCCACAGCCAAAAATACAACTCCATTTACTCCACCTGTGAACTTGATCGTAGCGCTGCACACCACGTTGCGAATCATGAAAGAAGAAGGCTTGGAGTCGATATTTGCTCGACATGAACGGCTGAAAAATGCTACCCGCGCCGCCATTCAAGGGTTAAATTTACCCCTGTTTGCAGCAGATAGTTCCGCCAGTCCGGCGATTACGGCTGTAGCACCACAAGGAATTGAACCGGATAAGATTCGGTCATTGATGAAAAAACGCTTTGATATTGCCCTAGCAGGTGGTCAAGATCATTTGAGTAATAAGATTTTCCGCATTGGTCACTTGGGCTTTGTGAGCGATCGCGATATTCTTAGCTGTATAGCATCCTTAGAAGTTACCCTAAGAGAACTTGGCTATGAAGACTTCACCTCTGGATCTGGTATAGCGGCAGCAGTTAAAGTATTTAGTCAGTCCTGAGTACTGAGCATTAAATCAAAAGAGCGAGTTGATAATTTAACTCGCTCTTTTAATTTGTATATAAATGAGTTGAAACCGCCAAAGTTAATAAACCTATACAACCTTTGCACAAGGTAGAGTGGATGTGACATGCTCCAATTCTCATAAATTATACCAAGTTGCTCTAAATAGTATTATTTGCTCTGGAGACAGTCGGATAGGTTGTTTGACACCAAACAAGACTAATTTTGGCAACTCAGCATGATACCGAATTCGTATAAATAGTATTATTTCAGATTCTGATAACAGCCTTTTAGTAGAGACTTTTAATCCAAAATCCAAAATTATTATGACCAGAAAGAAAAAGGTGCAAGCCCACTTCGGCTACGCCCTTCGACTACGCTCTCCCAAGGCTCAGTGCATCGCCTAAATTTATTTATGGAAAAATAAAAAATGTATTTCGATTGAACAGCGCAAGAAATACAGCGTCCGCTGACTCAAGCCCCTAAATTTATTTATGGTTACTGAGCGTAGCCGAAGTATGGGGTTCAAAATTATTGACTTTTGACTTTTGACTTTTGACTTTTGACTTCCCCGAAGGGGTTGACTTATGACTTTTGACTTCTCCGAACGCGAATTTATGTTGAGCGGAGTCGAAACACAGCGTCTCCAAGAGTTGGGACTGACCTATGCCGTCTCCAGCCAATCATAAATTTGGTCTAACTGCTCTAGAGTAATTAACCCATACTGCCAAAGAATCATTGCCAAAGGGCCTGGGTCTTGCTCCCGATGCCGAAGCGCCACCGCCAGCGATGCTGTGGAAATTGCCAAGTCTTCTTGCAAAAAATTAATCAGTCGAGAATATTTTGATGGTGACATTTGTATCTCACCTCCTTGTGCAGAATGTATTGTCATATATCAGTTCACCATTGCTCGGTAGCCAGTAGCCAGTATTTTATCTGTCACTTTGCCGTTATCGGCCATACACCCCAGCAGAGTTTTTTTGATTTGCCTTTAACAGAGGCTTCTCATAGAAACTCTGAAAAATAGAAATTTTCTTATAAATTATCTGCCCAATTCTCAAGCAGTATTTTTACTTAGTTAAATTGGCTCCATCTTGTTTACTTTTGTGCGTTATTTAATTACACATGTAGTAACAAAGATTCCATAGCCTATACTCTCTTATTGGCGACTATTTACACTTGCGCCCAAGGGAATATTTTTGCCAAACCTTAAGACTGCGATTTCAGGTTGGAGACAGTAGAATTTTACATTATTACCACAGTTTTTAAATAGTAGCGTTACAGATAAATTTTTACCATAGGACGTGCCATTTTTTACAAAAAAAACATAGATTCCGATAGTATAAGCTCTGAACAGAGTAACCATCCAAATCTTTATCGACGCAAAGCACCGAAGTCTCAAGACTCAATTTTGACAATATCGCCCACTTTCAACTTCAACTCGGCAGCCCTTCCAGAGCGAAGTTCAATTACCTGATCGATTGGTGTATTGGGCCCATAGGTAGGACAAGGCTCAGTTGCACAAGGAGGTGCAGAAGCCTGAATATATTTAACGACACCGTTTTGTAAAAATACCATATCCAAGGCCACAGGTACATTCTTCATCCAGAAACTAACTGGTTGTGGTGAAGGGAAACCAAATAACATGCCCCGATCATCTGGCAAAGCTGGTCGATACATCAACCCCATCGCTTGCTGTTGTGGTGTCTGCGCCACTTCTAACTGAATCGTTGTGCCATTAGGAACAATGGCTTTAGCAGAAATTGGTAGTTTTTGACCTAAACTTTCTGGTGCTGGAGTTTGAGAATCAGACGTGGGGCTGGGAGGTTTAGCTGTTGTTGGCACAGAACAGCCCATCAGTAAAATACTCAGCAACGTTGAGAGCAAACTTAGCCGATGAGTCATAATTATTTTTGATTTTGTAATTTAGATTTCAATTTTACAGAATTTAAGTTAGAAAACTCACGGCTTTTATTCGTCCCTTCAGGAGGCAGAAAGCAGGGGGTAGGGGGAACCCACACGTTATGCGAGGTGGGATGAAGCAAGGACGCTTTGTGGCTCGTGGCACTTTCCGCTCTACACAATCTTTTTTGTTATTGAGCGTAGTCGAAATATACTAGTGCGGCTCTAAACCGACAACTAAAGTTTTCATTAATACTTCTTTCCTCCAGTAAGAACTGCCCGACGCTCGCGGACTCGCTAACGCTGCGCTATCTGCCTCCTGCCTTCTCTTGTAAACTTTTGCCACAGTGTACTAGGATTCTCTTAAAACGTACCCTACGCCTCGCACCGTTTGAATGAGTCGCTTTTGTCCTTCATCTTCAATTTTTAGGCGCAAGTAGCGGATGTATACTTCAATTACATTGGACTCACCCAGAAAGTCATAACCCCAAACATTTTCTAAAATTTGTTCGCGGGTTAACACCTCACGGGGATGTTCCATTAAGAATTTTAATAGCTCAAATTCTTTCATTGTCAAGTCAATTGCTCGTCCGCTATGTATGGCACGGCGAGTTGCTATATCTAAAATCAGATCCCCAAAGCGTAACTGCTCTGTGGTATCCATATCAGGTTTTAAGTAGAGCCGAATCAACTTCAAAAAGTCTTCTGAGCGATAAGGCTTGAGGATGTAATCATCCGCTCCTGCTTCTAGACAAGCTACACGATCATCGACTGTATCCCTTGCCATTAAAATTAACACAGGCGATCGCATACCAGTGCTTCTGAGATTTTTGCACAATGAGAGTCCTGATTCTCCTGCTAGCATCCGGTCTAAAACAATTAAAGCAGGCTGGCGATCGCGACAGTGTTGTAAACCACTAGTCGCATCATGAGCCAAAATTGATTCATAGCCGGCTTCTTGCAAATCGCAAGAAAGCTGATTTGCTAGGCTCTCATCGGTTTCAATCACCAAAACACAGGGACTTGGAGCAACTGTCATAACAATTTGGGATATTGGATTTGGGATTGTAAAGATATTCGAGAGAAAATCTTTACATCAGTTATAAAGTGCAATTACGAGTTTTTAGTGATGGAGCAATCCTGATTTGACACGCTGCTAAGAATCTTTTAGCACGTTCAGGTGTCAGCCATCTAATTCTTTGATGCAATCTTAATAACTAAATCCAAATACCATCCTTACACCAGTAATTCTGGAAGGAAATTAGTAAATGGGGAATGGGGAATGGGGCATAGGGCATGGGGCATGGAGTAAGAGAAACAGAGGGGAAAAATTTTCTGTTTGCTCCCTCGCTTCTTTAATAATGCCCAATGCCCAATGCCCCTCAAGAGTGCTGAGTGTTCAGTAGGAAATCTTACTTTTCTACTCAGAACTCAAAACGGGCTAAACGCCCCGCTACCGCTAACGGAACTGTTTTGCCCAATACCCAATGCCCAATGCCCAATGCCCAATTCCCAATCCCTACGGCAATTCTACCGAAGTTGGTTTAGCGATATGTGGTAAACCCCAACCTAATTTTTCTCGGAGAATTCGGAAAAACTCAGGCGGTTGCAGGCGAATAAATCGAACACTATATTGCGATCGCTCCATATATACTCTATCTTCTGGTAGTACATAGCACCCTCCATTACCATCCACCACCATTACCAGCCGAGGAATGTTGACCGGGTAAATGTTGACTGATTCAGTATCTGGAAATACCAATGCTCTAGAAGCTAGGGAATGGGGACAAATGGGTACTAGCTGTAAAGCAGGTACACCAGGGGTAACAACTGGCCCACCAGCACTCAATGAGTAAGCTGTAGAACCAGTAGGCGTAGAAACAATTACACCATCTGCTGCAATATCTACTGGCGCATGACGCCCTATGGCAATTTCAAAATGGCACATAGAGGTCAAAGGTTCTCGGTGCAGCACCATTTCATTCAAGCAGAGGGCTTCCCACAGCACTGAATCTCCCCGAAACACTTTGACGGTGAGCATGGCTCGTTCTTCAATTTCATACTCACCCGCCATCACCTGTTCTAGTGCTTGGGGTAATTGATTCAGGAAGGTTTCTGTCAAAAATCCCATGTGGCCGGTATTCACTGTTAGCAGTGGAATACCACAGGGGGCAACCTGACGAGACGCTGCTAAAACAGTGCCGTCTCCCCCTAACACCACTGCAAACTCCATATCCGAGTCAAAACCAGGGGGCGTTAGACCGTCAATGGGGGTATGGCATACAGGACTCTCTGGGTTAGAGTAGCCCAATATTCCACCGATACTCGATGTGATACACACATCCCAACCGGCTGCGGTTAGCTTGTCTTTCAACTCGATAGCGACACGGCCCGCTATCGGTTTAACGTCATTGTAGATAATGCCTGCTTTCGGCACACTCAAATATCCAAGTTTAGGCGGTGCTCTTTATTATGTAATCCTTACACATTTTGGTCATGTAGTCATTAATCTAGAGTCAAATATCTAGAGTCTAGAGTTTAACGACTAATATCTGTTTTGTAATGACTATTGACTATTGGCTTTTGAAGACTGTTTAAAAGGAGTTTTTTTAGATTTCTGCTTTTTGGTTTTATTTTTCTCGTAGTCTAACTCTTTGAGCTTTTTCATTATTCGGCTGAAGTACTCTTGTAGATAGCTTTCTAGGGTTGTGGTTTGTTGCGAATCTAAGCCAAAAACTTTGTATACTTCATCCATTGAAGCATTTAACTCTTTACCACTAGCCAATACTTCTGTAAATGCTAGCCTGTCTGCTACGTTCCATCCCCACTGAAAGAACCGCATTAAGCCCCGCACAGCACGCAGCAAGGTTATTGGCATCCGCGTTACCCTGGCGTCTTTTCCAGATAAACGTTCGCACAGGTTGATAATTTCTTCTGCACTCCAGGCACGAGTACCGACTACAGGAAAAGCTTGGTTTTGCGTTTCGGGTACACTCAATGCACGGATTGCAAACTTAGCAATGTCTTGAGTATCCATATAGGCGATGGGAGAAGAATTACCAGTTACCCAAACTGGCTGTGATTCCAAAATGGGAATCCCGTACTGACCGATTAATCCTTGCATAAACCCAGCTAACCGCAAGATGGTATAATTCAAGCCAGACTCAGCCAGGAAGAGTTCTGTACACCGCTTAATTTCCATTAACGGTACTTCTGGGTATTTATCAGCGTCTAATATTGAAAAGAAGATAAAACGCTCTACACCTGCTGCTTTTGCTGCTTGAATCAATGCTACTTTGCCGTCCCAGTCCACTTGTTTGATACTCAGTGAATCTGTAGGACGAGATGTTGACGCATCAATAACTTGGGTTACACCAACTAAAGCTTCGGCTAAGGTATCGGGGTAACGCAAATTTCCCGGTACAAGCTCTGCACCCCATTCTTTGAGAAAAGCTGCTTTTTTACTGCTTCGGACAAGACAGCGTACTTTATATCCCTCATCGATTGCACGACGAGCCACTTGTCTTCCTAAGGTGCCAGTGGCACCGACGATTAATAATGTCATGAGGGTTGTAATAAATTTTAATGTTTTATAAAAAGAATGTTATCAGAATAACCTATGCAAACAAAAGTTTACATCTTTTCTAAGAAAATCGTTTGTTATGGACAGACTCATGGGAAAAAAGCTGTCCGGTAAACGGACAAGGGAATGGGGAATTGGGAGTGGGGAGTGGGGAGAATAATAACAGACGCGATTAATCGCGTCTCTCAGCACTCAATTATTCTTCTGTGCCTTGAATTTTTAGTAACAACGCCCCTAAGCCCCAGCCTACGAAGATTAAACCGAAGGACAATAGAGCTGCATTCAAAATTTCGCCGCCCATTGGTGTGATTCTCCTTATGCAAATTAGTGTGTGTAAACTAGGTCTAACAGAAGCTCTTGAATTTTTGCTGTAGGATTAGACCTGTGTAAATAATCTTAAACTAGTTTAGCAAGTAATCCCTACTGATTTGGGGGGCAATCCCTACTGTAGAGCGAAAGAACAGGGATGAGGAAAAAGTTTGATGATAATAATTATGAATAAATTTTATGTATCAAAATAATCAAGATAATTTAGTGAATTTTAGCAAAAAGAATCGCCCACGTCTGGCGTTGACGCTGGGAGATCCGGCGGGAATTGGGCCGGAGGTGATTTTGAAAGCTTTAGCAGAACCGGAAATTAGTCAAAAATATGACGTTACAGTGGTAGGAAACCAGGATTTGCTCGCACAGATTTATCACAAACTGAATTTAATTGAGAATTTAGCACCTTTGGCAAATCCAGACGAGTTGTCAGTTATTGATGTGCTGTTGAATGGGGAAATTAAAGGTCAAATTATCACCGGAACAGGTAATGCGGCGAGTGGTGCGGCTAGTTTTGCGTATATGGAATGTGCGATCGCTCAAACACTCGCTGGTAAATTTGATGCTATTGTCACAGGGCCGATCGCTAAATCTGCTTGGAAAGCCGCCGGGTATAATTATCCAGGGCAAACAGAACTTTTGGCGCAAAAGTCAGGTGTTGACCGTTTTGGGATGTTATTTGTAGCGCGATCGCCCCATACTAATTGGACACTCCGCGCAATACTAGCTACCACACATATTCCCTTACGTCAAGTAGCCGATACATTGACACCGCAGTTGTTGACACAGAAATTGGATTTGCTGGTGGAGTGCTTGGAGAAAGATTTTGGGATAAAAAATGGGAGAATTGCGATCGCAGGTTTGAATCCCCACAGTGGCGAACAGGGACAACTTGGACATGAAGAACAAGATTGGTTAATTCCCTGGTTAGAGCAAGAGCGGCAAAATAGACCACAATTACAGCTAGATGGGCCGATACCACCAGATACGATGTGGGTTAAACCTGGTCAAGCTTGGTATGGAAATTCTTTAGTACAAAATCCTGCTGATGGCTACTTAGCACTTTACCACGACCAAGGCTTAATTCCTGTGAAGCTGATGGCGTTTGATCGGGCAGTTAATACTTCTATAGGTCTTCCTTTTGTTCGGACTTCACCAGATCATGGAACAGCCTTTGATATTGCAGGTAAGGGAATTGCTGATGCTACGAGTATGAAAGCAGCGATACATTTAGCTGCTGAGTTGGTTAATCAAAGGTTGGCGGTGGGTTGTGGTTAAAAGTTTTTTGTTGCAATATTTACTAGGAGTAATGCTTACTTGAATTTTGAAATTATCGGAGACATCACCAATATTGAAATAATTGCTGTTGGTAACTCCATTCGTGAACTAGAACGCTTGCGTAAAACTTATGGTTCAGGACGGTGGCGGAAACTTAAAATTTAATTATTCGTTCCAATGATTCTAAAATCTATTTCAAAAAATAGCTGTTCCTCATCTACCTCATCTGTCTCTTCACTTTCATTAATGAGGTCTTGATTTTTCTCCTCTAATTCCCGCATATACTGCCTGAGTATACCCCCAACAGCGATCGCTCTACTTTTATGCAGTTGACGGGTTAACTCTAAAAACCATTCTCTATCACCCAATACGCTTGGCTTTGTGAAAAATCGTAGCGACTGTCTTAAAAGTCAAGCGTTCGTTAACAAAAAACCGGGACTGTGAACATTGACGCAACTGGGGAACGCTGCGCTAGATTCGGTGGTGCCTGGTAC
This sequence comes from Nostoc sp. CHAB 5715, assembly GCF_020829685.1. GTDB lineage: Bacteria > Cyanobacteriota > Cyanobacteriia > Cyanobacteriales > Nostocaceae > Nostoc. The sequence goes on from NZ_JAIVFR010000030.1 coordinate 15,263, forward strand.
GGGCATCAAGATTATGCATTGGCAGCAAAGATAGTCTCAGCCCGCACGCCTTCACTCCGCTGCGCCACCGAATCTTCCCCAGTTGCTGGATTTTCCGTGGAGGCAAAAAAGAGCATGAAAAATTTACCCCAGTCTAACATGAGGACTAATAGGGATGGGATGGGATGGGATGCGATCGCCTACTCGTGTCAGCTAGTATTGTATAAAAAAGTTTGCAGTTCTAAGAATTAACAATTGTTTTCTTGTTGTCATAAATGCACCAAGGCAAATTATCGCGAACCATTGCATTTAAAATGACTAACATTTTATGAAGGCAAGCAGTGAGAGCAAGTTTTTTTGATTTACCACGCTCAACAAGCCGTTCATAAAAAGCTTTGATAACGGGATTATGACGCATTGCAACAACAGCACCCATATAAAGAGTGGCACGAACATGGGCACGACCGCCATTAATCATCCGCTTACCTTTGTGTTGCCCACTATCATGATTGATTGGTGCAACACCAACTAAGCTTTCTTATTTGTTTGGCGGTTAATTGACCGAGTTCTGGTAAGTCAGAAACTAGGGTTGTAGAAATAACTTGGGCCTTTACCAGGAGTAGTTTTGAGTAAATTGACCTTATTAATCCATTGTTGATTTTTTTGAGTTAATTGCTCAATTTCTTGGTGAAGTTGTTTTAGACGACCTTCAAGATATTCAATATGTGCTTCAATATCTGCCAATGCTTTACCACGAGAGCGTGAGCGACGATTTTTCTTTGCAGTCTGGATTTCAACTAATTGTCTTCTGCGACTAATTAACTCTCCTAATTGACGCGCCTCCTCGGATTCAATTGGTAAAACTTTGGGTTTCATTGCTTCCCCAAATTGTGCCAAAATTTGTGCATCAATAGCATCAGTTTTGGCAAGCCTTCCTGTAGCTTTCGCAAAATCTCTTCCTTGGCGTGGATTAATTAATGCTACTGGTAAAAGTGCTGCCTGCAATTGGATAATAAGTTCTGTTTCTAATCCTCCTGTTGCTTCTAACACAATCAGATTTAAATCATAGGATTTGAGTTGTTCTACTAGATGAGATATTTCTACTTCTGTATTAGCAACTTTCAATGCTTTACCCATTGGACGGATATAAACATCGAGAGTCGCTTTACTAACATCAATGCCAAGGAAGAGATTTAGAT
>NZ_JAIVFR010000310.1 GCF_020829685.1 Nostoc sp. CHAB 5715
TGCCTTGTTATTATCAGCAAGTATCTCAAATTCCTATTTTATCGTATTGATTAGCTAGTTTTTGATGTTTGCATCGGCATCTTATAAGCTAGCTACAGCAAAGCTTTGATAGTTTTCGGAGATGTCTGTTTTATAAGCGATCGCTGAACTTGAAGAAAATTCATTTACGGCAACAGGTGCGGCGGAACTGATTTGGGCGATCGCTTCGGCGTATTCTTTTGGGTAAGTCCGCTCATTCGATTCGGACACAATTGCGTCTGCCAAATCAGCATTGTTTACCAGCAGCCTTTCACCATCACTGAAGGTAACAATCTGCTGATAGTTATTGGGCGCGTCTGCCTCAATCACTCCCGATTCGCCATCACGGGGATGTGATTGTGATGAAACTGTGACGACAGCTTTTTTGGGAACCAATGGTCCTGAATTGATTGCTTTTTTCGGAATGGCTTGGGGGCAACCTTCTTGGCAGCAGCCGCGAAATCTGATTCACTGGGGGACGGATTTTCTTCAAGTGCGATCGCTACCGCATTTGAGTTTTTCTGGTTCCTTGACCAGACGGAGTAATGGACGGGACTGACGCTCATTTTTGATATGTCCGCCAAATTCCTCTGCGGCAACAATTACTTTCTTTGCCCCCAGTAGTTGATTGATTCGCCGATAGCCGCCCCAGGCAGACAATTCGCTTTGGCAGTATTCTGAAAAGTTTTTATATCCAGCTTGCAGGTAAAGCTGCTGTTCCCTCATCAGGAGGATTTCATCTACCGCTTGCCACTCAAATCGGTCGATGGCGGTGAAGGTTTCCTGGATACTGGTGTTGAGGTTGCCGTAATCAAGCGTGCATAGTGCAGAAGGATTTGATATTGTTTGTGTAGTCATGAACTTACAAATTGGTTCGTGAAACTACCCTCCCCAGCGATTGTTTTCGAGGCACGCGCTGGGGGGTTTTATTTGTTATGACAATTTTGCTGGATTGTACAACCACTTCGCCCATCGCGCTTTCCAGCAATGGTGTGAAGAGGGGATGCCGGGAGATCCAAAAGAATTCTGTTATCAGGCGATCGCTAGCGTACTGAAAAACTACATCTTCTGTGCCGAATTTCAGAAAGTAGAAGGAGCGCTCGGAACTTACTGGTTCATTCAGTGGAGCTATCGCAATCCCCAATCTGATTTTGAAAGAGACGCTCTAGCTAACAGGTTTTATTCCCATTGCAGCACTACCAGAATCTACTGCGGCTTCTGCTAAACAACAGCTAATAGAAACAATTGAATGGCTCCAAAAAGAGGGTGCTGCTACAGAAACCAACCTCAAACTCTTAACTGCAATCGTCGAATCAATTCTTTGCTCGGAAGAATCATACACCAGATTTTTACAATGTGGTTTTGATGCAGCCATTGAGTTTTTCGATACCAATTCTCAAAACTGGGAATTTCAAGAATCAATGTCATCACCTCATAATCCCAGGAATTGGGATAAGTACAAGCAGCTACAACAAATACGGGCATTGTTGTCAACAACCTAGCACCGTCACTGAGTAAGGTAAAAAATGGGGCTTGAAGTACAGATATCGTTGAGTCGATTCAGTACAGAGATAGTAGCAAAATTACTCTTGGTTCTCAGATTTTCCCTGCTGTAATTGTTGTACCACTTCTACTGATAAACCAGTAATCCGAGCGACCGCTTCTACCGCTTGCAACTCAAATCGGTCTATGGCAGCGAAGGTGTCTTTGATACTGCTGTTAAGATCATCGTAATTAAGTGGCGATGTTGTTTCTTCTCTATCTAGTGTCAGCATAATTTGTACCCTGATGCTAGCCACCACGCACGAATAGTGTGGCGCACCACTAGTGTCAGCAGCGAACGCACACTAAAAGCTAATTCCACTTCTATAAAAAGTCTGACAATTTCCGCTCTAGCCAGGATATTGCTGAAATTCCCCTCTACTAGACCGCATACAAGATGTGTAACCTTACTATCTGACCCAATGCGCTCTACTACTGCGCCCTTGGGGGTTTTGCTATAAGTCATGATTTCGCCTCTGATAACTCGGTTTACAAGCTTCAGAGGGGGTTGTATCAGTTATCAGTTATCAAAGACTCTGACTGGTAACTGATAACTGTTATTCGCGCTGCTACTGCTTTTAACTACAAAATTCGGGATATTTCTTAATTAAATTTAACATTTCCCAAACTTGAAGAATTTTAATAGCCAAAATTTGCCACCAAAAATTCGACGTTCTGGTAACAACCCCTGTACAATAGGGGAAGCAGCGCGGATAAACTCAGTCGGACAATTTTTGTGGTAATCTCAGTCGCCAAACTTTAACAACCACTTATTTTGTTCCTTCGAGATCAACCCCGCTCTGAGGTTATATGAAATTTAAGATTCGTACAAAGCGCGACTCCTTAGTGGCGCTTTGTGCGTTAAATGCAGGTATTGTTGCAAATTCTTCACCTCTATCTCCTTTACGTAACTATTCAGCTTGATTTTACATAACTTGTGGTCTTTCCGTATCTAGCGAGATTCTGATTTTTTTTGTTTGACTCCTCCATATTTACCAGCGTTTGTTCCAGCTTACCCTGATTAGGTAATCGCTTTTTCAAGAAGTAGCACCTAAGGCAGAGGTCGTTTCTGCCTTGGGCTTGCGCTCGAAAACTTGTATGTTGGGTTTCTCTAACACGAAACCCTGTTCTACTTGCTGTCCAAGTTTACCTGCAATTGCTCCTACCCATTGAGAATAATTACTTGCAGCATCGGTCAGTTTCTTCCAAATCTTTGCCTTAACTGTGGCTGAAATGATTTGTCTGTCGCAGTCTAGGTCAAAATGCTGCCAACCGTTCTCTATGTCCTTAGGCTGTGGCAGTTCATTGATTTTAATTGTGATTTCTAGTTTGCCTGCAATCATAGCTACCTCTGTTAAAATGTGAGCGCTAATTCTGGTGAAGCATTAGATGTATGCACCAGTCCTGGTATATTTTTCCTAATATATTTTTTGACTATAGGTTGAAGAGTAAAACTACTTTCTTCAGAAGCAGAATCCTTAATAGTTTCAATTAAAAACTGCTTTTCCAACCCTTCCAATGCTGTAATTAAATCTGATGTTGATAACAATATTGATTTCTTTTGATTCAAACCATTTAATAAGCTAGTAAACTTAACAGGTTTTGAGTTTAAAGTTAACTCTTCTGCTATATAAATCATAATTTGTTGTTGAATTTTACTCAATAAGTAACCAAAGGCTTTATCAAGCATTGCTTGAAATTGGCTACTAAAAAGCGTAGTTCTATTTTCAAAAAACTTTTGAACACTTCCACCAAAGAAGTTGTGAATTCGGGTAACTACCGTCTTTAGCTCTAAAGGATTGCCGTAGTAAATTTTAATTAATTCGTTGCATTTTTCTTCGTCATCCAATCCTTGATCAAATAGAAGTTGCATTGCAGGATCAGTCTCTAAACCTTTTATTTTTAGATATTGAATAGGACGTCCTGCTATTATAAGATCCTCAAATTCATCAGAAAAAACTCGATTAGTGAAGAGCAAGCAGCTTTGATCCATTTCCTCTATTAATCTGCGAAAAAATAGTTTGTACTCTAGGTGTTGCTCTAAATTAGTTGTTTCAAACAAGGAATCGGATTCATCCAAGACCAAAAGACATCGGCGCGATTGCATCTGCTTGATCAATGCTGAAACCATTGCTTGAGTAAATTTAGGTGAGTCTAGCTTAGGCTCTAAAGGTTGGATTAGCTCTATTAGCTCGGCTATAAAGTCTTGAAGCAGTGGTGCATGGGCAACTGATTTCCAAATTATGCAATCAAATTTGGGTTTGGATTCTACACTAATTTCTTGTATTAGCTTTGCAGCTAATGCAGTTTTACCAATGCCTGCTACCCCTACTAACGATACGCAGCGTTGATTTATTATTAATTCTTTTAAGCAAGATAGTTCTCCTGCGCGTCCATAAAAACTTGATATGTCAGGAGGTTTACTTCCTATAATTTGTATCCAATTTTTGACAGGGGAGCTTTTTTCTTCAGTAGTAGAAGCAGATTGAGCATAATACTCTTGTGCAACTTGCTCTAAAAAATTCCGTACATTCTTTTTAGTAACTCGCTTGCCATTTCCAATTGTTTTCGTGAGTATATCCCATAACCGAGTAGCTACGCCTCGTTGTAAGTAATTGACGCTATAGGCTGAATTTTCTGCTATCTCTACAAACTCACGATTATGCCACGCTCCTCTCATAATAAGTATCTCTGGTTGAGATAAGTATCTACCTCTTTTGGCAAGCACTAAATCATTGACTATTACTAAAGTTTCATCAAAACTTACTGTCACAGAAGAGTGTTTTTGCCCTAAAAGCTCTTGTTTCTTTGAAGCAAGGGGAGAATAGACTGGTGATTTTAATATCTGGACAGCATTATAATCCATAGTTATACTCATTCTGTTGTTCGAGCGAGCGAACGAGCGACCAACCCCATACGCTTTTTCTCAATCTAACCACCAAGTTAAAGTATTAGAAATAACTCAGTGATGCTTGATTTCTCTACTTAATAGCTGTTTGCTCCAAATAGATAATAACTCAAGTCACCAATTATGCAAAGGGGACGAAAGATAGAGTAGAATCATTACTTACGTACATCTTGAAAAAGTAGTTAATAAAACTACTGCCGTCACTAGATCACAGTAGCAGTTATCAAATTGATTACTTTAAATGCTGCTGTTAAACTGCCACCGATACACAAATATTAACAACTTTCCTAGTTATTCTTTATTTTTAAGTTATAAAATATACTTTATTTATTGAAAATGCTACTCAAAATTTTAAATCTTCACTTATATTATCGTTGATAGCAAGAAAGACTAGATTTAGGGTAAGTAGTTTATATTAGCCCTTTCAAGGTGGCCAACGAAGATACGTTGTTTCAGTGCTACCATCTTGAATCCTCCGCTCAGATTTTGGGCTTTTTGAAGGTTGAAATAACCAATTCCGTTCTAAATTTCACCACCTTGAAAGGGCTAGTAGTTTATATCTGGCTATCCTCCTGCGAATGTGAGTTACTGTATAAATCCCCTATGCGAGCAACGTCAAAATCCTAAAGACATTGAAGAATGTCTTTTTTGTGGTACTTCGCTGCTAATTAATAACCGCATCCGCTTGATTAAGCCATTAAGACCGCTGAATGAAAATCCATTCACCTATACTGAAGTTTTTGAAGTGGAGGACGCTGGTACTCAATGGAATCCCGTCCGCAAGCAGCGAGTTATGAAAGTTCTGAAATTGAACTCGCCGAAACTGGTTGAGTTAATCGAGCGGGAATCTCTTAGTTTACGGTTAATCCATCATCCAAATATTCCCAAAAGTACCTTAGATGACTTTTTCACTTTTGTTCCTGTCAATAGTTCTTTAACCTTACATTGCTTGGTTATGGATAAAATCGAGGGACATAATTTAGAGCAATGGATAGAATCTAATGGGCGTATTTTGCAATCTCAAGCATTAGAATGGCTAAAAGAATTAGTTGAAATTCTTGCCGCAGTACACCGTGCTAATTTTTTTCATAGAGATATTAAACCTTCTAATATAATTCTCCAGTCAAGTGGTCAATTAGCGTTAGTGGATTTTGGTGTAGCACGGCGAGTGACTAGTACTTACTTAGCTAAAATAAGCGGAAGTGGAGGAGACAGCACGTCTAGAGGAGGAAAATATGAAATTACATCTGTTGGCACACCTCGTTACTCTCCGCCAGAACAAACTGATGGACAGGCAGTACCGCAATCAGACTTTTATGCTTTGGGTCGTACTTTTGTCCATCTACTTACTGCAATTCAACTAATCGATTTACCTACGGATAAACAGACAGGAAGATTAATATGGAGAAACAAAGCACCGCAAATTGACAAACCTTTTGCTGATTTTATTGATGAGTTGACGGCTCCTTTACCAGGGCAACGTCCGCAAAGTACTGAAGTTATCCTGCAACGGTTAAAATTACTTCCTCAGCAAAGTAAAATTTATAGAGTAACGAAGTCTAAAACGTTCAGAGTCAGCGCAGCAATTGGATTTATGATTTTGACAGTCTTCGTGACTTTCAAAGTATTATTACCATTAAGAGCTAAATATTTACTGTCTCAAGGCGAGAAGGCTGAGGCAGCAAATAATTTTCAGACCGCACAAGAGTTTTTTGACTCAGCTATAAAAATTAATCCTCAAGACAGATACACAATTTCCAAATTTTATTTTGAAAAAGGACTTCGTAGTACGAAGAGTCTAGAATTAGCTAAAAGATACTATGAATTAGCAATTAAATATAATGACACAAATGTAGAATCATATAATAATTTAGGTATTGTGTGTAAACAATTACAAAATTCTCAGTGTGTAATAGATAGTTATGAAAAGGCTTTTAAGTTAACCTCTGATAATTGGGAAGGGCATTATGGATTGGGAACTTACTACGATGAACGAATGAAATATGATTTAGCGGAGCAACAATACCAGTTAGCCATAAAAATTAATAGACAAGCGATAATTGCTATCAATAATTTATCTAGAGTAAAAATTCTACAAGGTGATTATAATACAGCAATTTCTCTTGCTCAAGAAGGACTTAAAAAAACTAAAAATCCTAGATGGCAAGCAGTTTTGTATAAAAACTTAGGTTGGGCTAAATTTGAGCAGAAGAAGTATCGGGAGGCAAGGCAATATTTAGAAAAAGCAAAAGAATTAGATATGCAGAGAACATCTATTCACTGTTTGTTGGCACAAGTACAAGAAGCTTTAGGTGATTTTGACAACTCCTGGCTTTCATGGGAAGGCTGTTTAATAACTGAATCTAGGGAACCAGAGGTTTTCATCTGGCGAGCCGAAATAATAGAAAGAATTAGACAAAAAGCTCCTAATTTAATTGAAGATTAAGCTGATTGAATTTAATAGCGTCTCAATAGTAACAAATTATTATTAAAATTTACAACCCTAAACACCTTTTTTTATCTCTCTAATTCTTGTATGCTATTAACTTGCATATAACTATATAAAACTTTTGATGCTGAGTACACACAGACAAAAGAACAAAATTGGGAGAAAAGTCTACATCTCCCAAATTTTAGTAGTTGCATCAGCGATACTTCTTCTAGGTTGGAGTAATGCGTGGGGTCAGGTAAAGCCAGAAGCAAAACGTAGGTGTAAGCCCGGATTTCTCACAAGCAGTAAAAAATCAATTTACATGACCTGATGTAAGGCTTTTTTTGATACATAATCAACTCAAGTGTAAACCGAAAGACAAATTCAGTACAAATCAATATTAATAAAGATAA
>NZ_JAIVFR010000311.1 GCF_020829685.1 Nostoc sp. CHAB 5715
GGTAACTTCACCGACGCTGGTAATAACCTAATTGGCGACAACACAGGTAGCACTGGCTTTACCACCAGCACCCTCGTTGGCACCCAAACCAACCCCATTGATCCAAGACTCAGCCCCCTGCAAAACAATGGTGGTACAACCTTTACTAATGCCTTACTTGCAGATAGTCCCGCCATTAACGCTGGCAATAATGCTCTGATTCCAGCAGGTATCACCACCGACCAACGTGGCGCTGGATTTAACAGAATATCTAAGGGTACAGTTGATATTGGTGCATTAGAGTTTAACGGGCTAAATGGAACCAAAGGCGCTGATAATTTAGTGGGCAAGAACTACAATGACATAATTAACGCTCAAGCCGGGAACGATACCATCACAGGTAATCAAGGTAACGACATCCTAACTGGTGGCGGCGGCAAAGATAAATTTGTTTACAACTTAGGTGACGGTGTTGATACCATTACCGATTTCGGTGGGCTAGGTAAAGGCTCAAATCCATCAGCAGCAATCATTGCCGAAGTGGATACCCTGAAATTTCAAGGTACTGGATTGACAGCCCAAAATCTACTACTCAACCAGAATGGTAACAATCTGGAAGTTACCTTTGAAGGCGTGGCTGATGATAAAGTTATCCTGCAAAACTTTCCTCTGGAAAACCTAGAGAACGTATCGGCAGTAGGCAATATCCTGTTTAATGGGCAAACCAGCATTAGTGAAAGCTTTGATGTCTTCGATGCCAACTCCACCCAAAACGCTATCTTCAACTTGAACACAGTCACCTTTCTCAATGACCTGAACAACAATGTCAATGGTTTTGACAACTCAGCAGATGTTATTAATGGTCAAGGGGGCGATGACCGCATCGACGGCTTGAGTGGTAACGACCTGCTGCGCGGTGGTGCTGGTAATGATACCTTGATTGGTGGTGTTGGTAATGATACCCTGCTTGATGGTACAGGTCTTAATAGCCTGGTCGGAGGTGCTGGTAATGACATCCTCATTGGCGGTAATTTGAGTGATACCCTGACTGGCAATAGCGGTAATGACCAGTTCATCTACCAAACCTTTAGCAATAGTGATACAATCACTGACTTTAATCAAAACGAGGATAAATTAATCCTTACTGACTTGTTTAAGAGTAGAGGCTATAGTAGCAGCAATCCCATCTCAGATGGTTATCTGCGGTTTGTGCAATCGGGTACTTCTACACAAGTTCAGTTTGCCTACTTTGGTGACAATTTTTATACCTTTGCGACTTTGAATAATTTCACTGCGACAAATCTAGTAGTCGGTACTAACGTCATTGTCTAGCGCTCAATTCTAGCGAGCTGCCCACCTTTCTCTAAGAGAATAAGACGTAATACGCTTGGGTTAAGCAAGTTTATCTGTTAAGGCAGGCTGTTCTTGAGCAGGGGAGGCTGGCGTTGCAGGGAGAGAGAAAAAAGCTTAACTGAACTGTATTGGAATAAGACGCGCAGTAGGTCACTTACAAGTAATAAAATGCCCAGTTGGCGCTTTTGCCAACAATATCATTGAAAGACTGGGCGTTTTATTTTTTGGATGTCTCCAAACTACGCCAGCTAAAATTAGGCTTTTTGAAGAATGGGGTGAAACTTCACGATTCATTAACGCAGAGTTAGGCGAAAAGGGCGATTTAATAATTATTGAGCAAGATGGAGGCAAAGCTGCGATCGCACATTGGGGCGACGCAGACTATGAATTTTGGGTTACTGTAGCGAAAGAAGTTTTGGATTTTAGATTTCACAGACATCTAAAATCCAAAATCTATAACTCTTACAGTTGGCGCACTAATGGCTGACCATCTTTTACTTCACCAATCAAAACTAAATCGACACAGTTAACGAAAATACCATTTTCCAGAACACCGGGAATGTTATTCAATGTCTTTTCTAGGCTGACTGGATCTTCAATAGAGTCAAATCTGACATCTAAAACAAAATTGCCTTGATCGGTGATCACTGGGCCAGCTTTTTTTACACCCATGCGGAGTTCTGGTTTGCCACCGAGTTTTTTGATGGCATTAGTCACAGGAGTAATTGCCATTGGAATCACTTCCACAGGCACAGCGAAAGTAGAACCCAAGCGGTCTACTAACTTACCACTATCTACCACGACGATAAACTGTTCTGCCAGGTAGTCCACGACTTTTTCGCGGGTATGTGCTGCCCCACCGCCTTTAATTAAGTTCTTCTGCGGATCGACTTCATCTGCGCCATCAATGGCAATATCAATGTGGTCAATAGCATCCAAGGTAGCCAGAGGTACACCGTATTGCTTCGCCAGTACTTCTGACTGAAATGATGTAGGTATACCAATGATATCTTGAAGTTCACCAGACTTGAGGCGATCGCCCAAAAACTGAATCGTATATGCTGTTGTTGACCCCGTACCCAACCCCACAATAGAACCCGACTTTACTAAGGCGGCGGCGGCTTTGCCAACTTCTTGCTTCATCAACTTTACGGGATCTGCTGCTGCGGTCATTGCCAAAACTCCTGAAAAACTGACTTTAGTCCATAGTAGTGGGCAGATAACCTCAAAATATGAAAGGTAAAAAACAAGTTTTTGCTAATTTCTACTTCCTTGATTAGAAACTTCCAAAAAATAAAACATCCTAGTGTCCGGAACAAAGAAGATGACTAATGTAAAAGTAATGTATATTAGTATACGAAATCAATGAAAAACCTCCAGTACACCGATCCTACTTTTAAGCAACTTTTCGCTGAGATTGACCCAGAAATAGCAAGTACCTTCACGGTAAAGCAATTAGAAGCGATAAAAAGGGGTTTGGCCTCTCGTGCTAGGACACGTCATTCTTTAGACATAAGAGTTTCAATACCAATTCCCGGATTAAGGTTTTATTTGGTGTTATTAGCAGGTTCAGAACGTCGTTCTAAAGTGCGTTTACGCTCTGAAAGAGGTTTATATCCTTTTTGGACTCCTGCCAATATCTTGTTCCTTCTAGGATTTCTAATCATTCTATCGATTTGTAGCTACACTATATTTTCTTCTGTATTAATTTCTTCTTCCGGCTGATGTCACCACCGTAGCACTTGGCTAACACATCTTTCCGCAAAGCGGGGATATGTTCGCTGGCAATAACTTTACTGCCAATAGATGCCTGAATTGGCACTTTAAATTGATGGCGGGGAATTAGTTCCTTGAGTTTTTCTGCCATTGCCCGCCCGACGTTGTAAGCTTTATCTCGATGCACAATCATCGCCAAGGAATCCACAGGATCGCCGTTAATCATAATATCCAGCTTCACCAGAGGATTTTCACGGTAGCCAATCAGGTGATATTCCATACTGGCGTAACCGCGCGATCGCGACTTCATTTGATCAAAAAAGTCAGTCACAACTTCCGCTAAGGGTAGCTCATACGTAAGTGTGGTTCGTCCTTGGGTGAGATATTTCATATCCTTGAAGATGCCACGGCGGTTTTGTGACAACTCCATCAAGCTGCCAACATAAGTTTCCGGCGTAATCATCTCTACTTGGACGTAGGGTTCTTCAATTTTTTCGCGATCGTTGGGAGAAGGTAAGCGGCTAGGATTATCAATGTACAGTTCCTCACCTTTGACGGTAATCACCTTATAAACCACCGAGGGGGCTGTAATGATTAAATCTAGGTTATACTCCCGCTCTAGACGTTCCTGAACAATTTCCATGTGCAGCAAGCCCAAGAATCCGCAACGGAAGCCAAACCCCATCGCGCTCGAAGTTTCTGGTTCGTAATGCAGCGCTGCGTCGTTGAGTTCGAGCTTTTCCAAGGCTTCCCGCAAATCTTCAAATTGGTCTGCATCAATAGGGAACATCCCACAAAAAACCATCGGGTTCGCTTCTGCGTAACCTGGTAAGGGTGACTCAGCTTTCGCCTTACTGAGAGTAATTGTGTCTCCTACCCGTGCATCAGCTACAGCTTTAATTGCCGCTCCCAAATAGCCTACTTCCCCAGCGTGGAGTTCATCAACTTGCTTTTGAGTGGGAGAAAGAACGCCTAACTCATCAATTTCAAATTCTTTACCGGATGCCATTAAATGGATGCGATCGCCTTTTTTCACGGTGCCATCCATCACCCGGAAATACACAATTACTCCCCGGTAGCTGTCGTAATAGCTATCAAAAATTAACGCCCGTAAGCGTTCATTTATGGTATTGGGCGGTGGCGGTATCCGCTCAACAACTGCTTCTAAAATTTCATCAATACCAATTCCTTCTTTAGCAGAGGCCAGAATCGCACCACTGCAATCTAGACCGATAATTTCTTCAATTTCGCCAATTACCCGTTCTGGTTCAGCCCCAGGCAAATCGATTTTATTTAAAACCGGGATAATTTCCAGGTTATTTTCTAACGCTAAATATACATTTGCCAAAGTTTGCGCCTCCACACCTTGGGACGCATCTACTACCAATAGCGCTCCTTCACAAGCAACAAGAGAGCGGGAGACTTCATAAGAGAAATCCACATGTCCTGGAGTATCAATTAAGTTCAGCACATACTGCTGACCATCCTTAGCTGTGTAGTTCATCCGGGCAGCTTGCAGCTTAATTGTAATGCCACGCTCCCGTTCCAGATCCATATTGTCGAGAAACTGTTCCTTCATCTGTCGGTCTTCAACAGTACCAGTAGCTTGCAGCAAGCGATCGGCGAGGGTTGATTTCCCGTGGTCGATGTGAGCAATAATACAAAAATTGCGAATGCGAACTGCGGGAACGTCAGTCATATACTATCTTTGCCTTAGCAGCAACCAAAGTTAAAAAAGCAATTTACTTAATGTATTTTAATGCTTTCTTAGCCAAGACGCTGCTTTTAATGGGGAGTGGGGAGATGAGGGAGATGAGGGAGATGAGGGAGATGAGGGAGCAGTTCTTGAGCAGAGGAAGAAGAACTATTGATTATTGCCCAATGCCCAATGCCCAATGCCCCTCTTCACCTCATCTTTAACTTTCGATCTAAATAGGTGGACTTTTAAGAATATTATGAAAGTCTATTTGTCGCTGCTAGTATTCAACAGCTAGGAGCGTACAATAAATGTAAATAAGTACATGTAGGGATCATGGATAATTACCACCCGTAATTACCCATAGTCACTGATTTCTCGGCAAAACTTCTAAAGCCATTGTCTAGTCAGCTATATGAAAAATGCGATTTAAAACTTAAAGCTGTTACTTTGGTGCTATTTCAGGGAACTATGTAAATGTCCCCTTGAAGATTTTCAGTGAATTAGCCCAAATTATGCATATAACTACTTTACAAAGCTTTAGACAAAACCAATTCAGAGTATATCAAACCTATGAATATGCAAGAGAAAACTACCGAAGCGGAAAACACACCAACCGATAAGGTAGAAATTGCTGTCCGCCTGGACTCCGAGCTACTAGAGCAAATTCAGCATCTCACCAATGACCCAAGTAAAGTGATTGAGGTAGCGATTCGTCAGTGGTTGCGGGGTCAAATCCTTAGAGATGACGAACTGACCCGTACCCCTATGCGTACCCCCGTTCCTCCTCGGGGTGAATGGAATGATTGACGCTATTAATCAGCCGTCAATGCAAGTTAAAAAGTGAAGTTTGCCAATTTGGATTTCAGATCACCAAGAAATACTCAATAAAAAACGAAAAAGCTGTAAGAATTTATGCAAAAATTTGAGCAGCTTTAGTAAAATTACGGTCGGATACCCTTTGTCTATCCAACTCAATTAATGACTATTACTGCCAATTCCCAATTGCAAAATGTATTTTCCCAAAATCTGGAATCTATTACCAGTAAGGCTGATGGCTCATTAGCAACTCTAGGAGCCGAGTTGGTATATACACAAGATGGGGCAGGGCGCTATCTGACCTTTTGTTGGCAGCACAGCGAACTCCTGGGGTTAAATACCGAAAAAATAGTTGACGAGCTGAACCAGACCCAAACCTTTGCCCCAGTGGATAAGGTTAGTTATCTGGAACGATTGCACCGAATTTTGACAAGTTTGGTACCAGAAAGGTTTCAGTGTTGGTTTAGCTACCACCAAGAATTATTTGAGTTGGACTTGGTGATTAGTCCAATTATGCCGAGTTTAGGAACGACTGCCACTACAGTTTTAGTGATGGGACGGTTAGTGCAAGCAACACTCAACAAAAAACAAGTACCTGTGGCATCAAAAGCGCCCACACAAATAGAGGTGGCAATCCGATCGCAGCAACACCAAAAACTGGTAAATCGCATTACCAGAAATATCCGCCGGACGTTGGATTTAAATATTATTTGGCAGCAAACAGTTGATAGTTTGGGGAAAGCACTGCGGCTAGAGCGCTGTATTATTTGTCCTTATCAGTCCTCTAGCTCAAAAGTGGAGGTGAAGGCTGAATATTGTCAGGCAGAACTTAAATCAATGCTTGGCTTACAAATAGATATAGCTTCAGAGCCTGCCTTTGCTCAAGCTTTGACAACCCTAGAACCAGTTGTAATGGAAGTGCCTGGATACGCAGAGTCTGGACGGCAGAAAACTTTGGTGATTGCAACTTGCTATCAAGACCAGGCCAATGGATTGGTTGCCTTGAGTTGGCAGGATGAATGCTACACATTAACAGAATCAGAATTAGAACTGGCAAAAGAAGCAGCAGATCAATTGGGAACTGCGATCGCTCATGCTACTTTATATGAAGAATTAGAAGTAGCGCGTCAAAAAGCCGAAGAAGCTTCCCGTCTCAAAAGCGAGTTTCTAGCTAATGTATCCCATGAAATTCGTACCCCCCTCAACGGTATGATTGGCTTCTTGAAGCTGATTTTGGAAGGGATGGCAGATGATCCAGAAGAACAAAACCAGTTTTTGTCAGAAGCTCATCACTTATCGATACATCTGCTGAATATTATCAACGACATTTTGGACATCGCTAAAATCGAAGCTGGCAAAATGGAGCTAGCTTACGCTCCAGTCAAGCTAGATGAGCTATTCAATGATGTCGAAAATTTCATGCGTCCCCAAGCAGAAATGAGAAACCTCAGCTTCCAGATGCAAATGCCTCCTACCTCCGATGAAATTATTGTCCAAAGCAACTATCAACGGTTGCTACAAGTTATGCTCAATTTGGTAGGTAATGCTATCAAATTTACCCATGAGGGTGGTGTCACCGTCAGTGCCGATTTAGTCCTCAAAAAGGCGAACTTTCAAGATCAGCAGTTTCCTGGCATGGTGAAAGTACGTGTAGCAGACACTGGTATTGGTGTTTCTTTAGACAAACAAGATAAACTGTTTCAATTATTCTCTCAGGTGGATGGTTCCCGTACTCGCCACTATG
>NZ_JAIVFR010000312.1 GCF_020829685.1 Nostoc sp. CHAB 5715
TAGAAATCAATCCCAGGTTTGCCGGAGCATATTACAATCGGGGTCTGGTTCTTGCTCATCTCAAAGAATATCACCGAGCAATTGAGGATTTTAACCAAGCATTAAAGTTCAATCCTGATGATGTGCAAGCCTATTCTGAGCGGGGCCTTGTTCGTAGTACTCTTGGAGATTATGAGGGTGCGATCGCAGATTATGACCAAGCGTTACAAGAAAATCCGACTCTAGCTTTAGTATACGGCTTTCGGGCGAACGCTCGTCGCCGACTGGGAAATTATCAAGGTGCAATTGAAGATAGTAATCGCCTATTACAACTCAATCCTAGTTTAGCTGAAGGATATTGCGATCGCGCGGCGGCTCGTCGCTCTTTAGGAGATCATAAAGGAGCAATTAAAGATTATGATCGAGCATTACAAATTAATGATAACTTAGCCGCAGCTTATTACGGTCGCGGGATTGCCCGTGAAGCCCTGCAAGATTTACAGGGAGCAATTGATGATAACACCCAAGCAATAGAGCTTGTTCCTGAATTTTCTCAAGCTTACTGCAATCGAGGAAATGCTCGTCGTCTTTTGGGGGATGAACAAGGAGCGATCGCAGATTATAATCAAGCCTTAGAAATTAATCCTGAATTAATTGAAGCATATTACAACCGAGGTTCTACCCATTATGCTTTAGAAGAATATGAAAGTGCGATCGTAGATTACACCCAAGCATTGCAAATAAATCCCCAATCTGCTGCATTTTACAGCGATCGCGCTAATGCCCGCTATGCCCTAGAAGATTATCAAGGGGCAATAGAAGATTATAGTCGAGCAATTGCGATCGACCCCAGCTTTGCCGAAGACTGGTACAATCGGGGTCGTAGCCGTTCTCTATTGGGAGACTTACAAGGAGCGCTTACAGACTTGAACCTCGCTTTAGAG
Source organism: Nostoc sp. CHAB 5715 (assembly GCF_020829685.1). Taxonomy (GTDB): domain Bacteria; phylum Cyanobacteriota; class Cyanobacteriia; order Cyanobacteriales; family Nostocaceae; genus Nostoc. Next base: position 924 of record NZ_JAIVFR010000312.1, read on the forward strand.
CGTCAGCCTCATTGGGCTTCAGCTTACATCCTTCGGGCAGATGTCTACCGAAATCTAGGTTATTCTCAAAGAGCAATTGCGGATTTCCAGAAATCCGCAGACTTGTATTATCAAGAAGGAAATATTCAGTATTACCAACAAATTATTGAGCTAATTGGACAGCTTCAATAAAAGAACCCCACCCCCAACCCCTAAGAGCCTGCGGTGGTCACTGAGCCTTGGGAGAGCGTAGCCGTTGGCGCAGCCTCTCGTAGAGAAGGGCGCAGCCGAAGTGCGGGCTACGCCTACGCAGTTTTTTTTCGTCCTTGCCTGAATATAACTTGAGTGGCTTGAACAGGACTTACGCAACTGTCACAGGCGATCGCGTCGAAAGAGCTAGACCAGAAACATGGGAAGGACGGGACGTTTCAATTGTTGAATGAGATAATTTGAGAGTAATCCGTACTTTAATTGATAAATAGTAAGACAAGTTTTATACGCTAAGTCTTTAAGCCTAAGCCAGAGCAACATGCAAGCGCCAACATGATTTCTCTGGATACGAGCTTTGCGACACTGACAAGATTCAATGCCAGTTAATTGTTTTAAAACTCTTTTGAAACTCTTCAATTTTCAAACCGTCGTTTTTGAAATGCCTTAAATTCTCTAGGTGAAGGAACGCGACCAAGTTGACTTTGACAAACTTCTTTTAAAATACAAGCATCTGTTACATGACTGTATGATGTCCAATCACTTGAGACTTCTGAAAAGCCGAATACTTTATGCAATGCCTGTAAATATGATTCATCGTCCAGGCTATTTGACTCAGTAAGAGTGCCGTCAATGTCAAACATCACCAATTTCATTTTCATCTTCAGGCTAATTCAAGCAATTCTTCTCATACTCTTGCTGCAACATAGACATAATAATTAAGGAATCATACCTGCCTTCTACTTTCAAACATTCACGGAGTATCCCTTCTACCACAAAACCTGCTGTTTTATAGACAGCTTGGGCACGGTTGTTATGTAATTTAACATCCAGCCATAACCGATGAGCATTGTAAGTCTCAAATGCTAACTGTTTAACCATTTCAACTGTTGCTTTGCCATAACCTCTTCCTTTTTCAGTGATGACAATTCGACGAAATTCAATGCTTTGATTGGGATCAAGCAACCCCGCCAAAATGACGTAACCAATTCTTGTTCCGTTTTTAACAATCAGATGAGCAATGTCAGGGTTTACCATAGCTTGGAAATGTTTTTCGCGTGACCAAGGAATTACATACTGGCTATTTTCATCATCGGTTTCAGCACTCAGAATGTAGTCAAGGTCAGCTTCCTCAGTGTTGCACAGGCGTAATTTTAATTTACCTACCCTCATACTCGTGTAATGCTCCTAACTTGGCAATACCCGGCCAGATGGCAGCTACAGCAATTACGACTGCAATCGTGCCAATTCCACCACTAACTACAGAGATGACTGGGCCAAATAAAGCAGCCGTCAAGCCTGATTCAAAGCCACCTAACTCGTTAGAGGCACTAATAAATACACTATTGATCGCCGCAACCCGACCGCGTAAATTATCTGGAGTTCTAATTTGCACTAAGTACTTGTTTTTCTTACTTAGTTGTGGAATGATGCTTTTATAAATACTATAACTTGATTGATTTACCGTAGTATCTAAGAGATATCAAGAACAAATCCCTCATAAAATCTTCCGCTATGAGGGTGCAGGGCATGGCTTTTTCTGCAACCATCGCGCTAGCTACAATCCCGAAGCCGCCGCCGACGCTTGGCAACAAGTCTTAGAACTATTCCAAAAAAACCTCCAACTGCAAACAGCCTAAACCTTAATGAAACCTCCGCGCCCCTGGAGCGTTTAAAATTTCACTCAGCACCCAGCACTTTTCTAACGCAACTCAAAACCCAAATTTTTCAAAGCTTCCCGCAAGCGATCGCGTCCCGATAGAGATTCAGCAAACGCTATTCGTTTAGCTGAGTGTTCCGACCAATCACCGACAACATTCATCTGTTGGGAATTGTAGAATGTTTTCATGATTTGGTTATAAAGCGCAATTTCCTGGTCTTGTTTTTCTAATTGATAAGTCTCCCGATGCAATACTGCTGCTTGGGGTAAACGCGGTTTCACTTCCACATTTACGGATGAATCTGCATAACCAACACACAATCCAAAAACGGCAACGACATGAGGCGGTAAATTTAAAACCTCTGCCACTGCTTCTGGACGGTTCCGCAACGCACCAATATAAACTGTTCCCAAACCCAAAGATTCTGCTGCGACAACAGTATTTTGCGCTGCTAATGCTGCATCTATAGCCGCCATCAGAAACATTTCCAGATAATCTAAACCTTCATGGGGTAATCCTTGATTTTCTGCGACGTATGTTAATCTCGCCAAATCTGCTAACCACACCAGAAATAAAGGACACTGGCGAATATGCGCTTGGTTATTCGCCAACTGCGATAACTTCTCCTTACGTTTTGTATCTTGAACAGCAACTATACTCCACGTCTGGAGATTTGAGGAAGTCGATGCAGATTGTGCTGCTGCTACTAAGGTTTCGAGAGTGTTTGATGGTAGGGGATCACTCAGGTAAGCGCGGATTGAACGGTGGGACAGCAAATTAGATATTGTCTCATTCCAAGGAATATCTGCATTAAATGCATCTACACCATAACGACGATTGAGTAACTCAGTTGGATTGGTCATAATTACGAATTACGAATTACGTTAGCGCAGCAAGGCGTAGCCCCAGAGCGAATTATGAATTACGAATTATTTAATTTTGGGTGAAAAAGCAGCGTATTGCTCAGGTGTAAGCATCGCTTCTTTGACATTAATTTGTTTGGGAATCAATTTCAGTTCATAGAACTTATCAGCAACTTGCTGCTGGAGAGTAATTAGGTCTTGAGTAACTGGTGTGATGCCAAACTTTTTTCTGTTAGTACTTTTTTGCATTGTTTCCAAATCAATGCCCAATATAGGAGAGAGAGTTACAGCAACTTCATTGCGATTTTGCTCAGACCATTCTTCAAGATTTTGAATTTCTTCAAGGATTGCCTTAATAATTTCTGGTTGCTGGTTAGCAAAATTTTTACTAGCAAGGTAATATCCACCCTGTTTATTAATTCCTGTGCCATCAATTAACACACGAGAATCGGCAGATTTTTCTGCTGCTGCATAAAAGGGGTCCCAAATTGCCCAAGCATCAATACTACCCTTGACAAAAGCTGCACGAGCATCGGCTGGTGGTAAATATATGGGTTGAATATCGCTATATTTCAGTCCATTTTTTTCTAAAATTTGCACTAGCATATAATGGGCGCTAGAGCCTTTTTGAAAAGCAATCTTTTTCCCTTTGAGTTCGTTGACTGTTTTGATGGCAGAATTTTTGCGAACAAGAATTGCTGAACTAGCTGGACTTGGGGCAATTCCGGCGATATATGTGATTGCGGCACCGGCTGCTTGGGCAAAAATTGGTGGTGACTCTCCAGTATGTCCTAAGTCAATACTGCCAACATTCATGGCTTCTAAAAGCTGTGGCCCAGCCGGAAATTCAATCCATTTAACAGATGTACCTTCAGGTTGTAATCGCTTTTCTAAAAGCCCTTTACTTTTTAGGAGAATTGCTGATTTTTGATAGCCAAATCTGACTACTGATGCTTTAGTTGGAGTGGAATTATTAACAGATACAGCAGTAGTATTAGTTGGATTATTTACTGTACAAGCAGCAAATAGCAAGCTGACACATAAGCCAATAATAAATGCCCCAGTAAATTTTATAGGGACAATAGATAATAATTGCCTTTGATTGGCAAATCTGAAAATAACCCATTTTTGCCAATAGATTATTATGCGCCGAAATAAAATTTTCAACATTAAATTTTACCTCTTTTTTCGGGTGAAATACTAAGCTAATTGACAGTATTTTTAGAACAAGTAATGATGATAAGTCAGCTAAATTTATATTTTACCACAATTTACGGTAAGTCGGTCGAATTAGAGTATTATCTTCTTTATGAAATGGTAGCATCCACAAAAACTTTAGTAAATGGATATTTACTGTTAGAATTTAAATCTAAAATTTTAGTTGTTTTTCTTAGAAAAATCTAGTATAATGCATGTTTTTAGATTCTCATCACAGTAAATCAGCAAAATTGAAGTATCTTACTAAAATTGCTATAGTTTTGAGTTTTTTTGTTCGATTTTCTCAAGTGAGATTTTTGTCGCTCGGTAAGTTTTTACTATATACTTACAATTTGGTTTCATTAGTTTTAACTTTTATCGAACCGCCAAGACGCCAAGAACGCCAAGAATTCGTAGAGCGTGCGTAAGTCCTATCCAATTCAAAAGGCATGATTGATGCTGAAGTACTGCATCTGATGCGTAAGAGTGCTTATTTAATTAATATCGCTTGTGGTGCAATTGTAGATGAATTTGCACTAGTCAAAGCATTAGAGGATGGTGAAATTGCGGGGGCTGCTTTAGACACAGTGTTCACAGAACCACTACCAGCAGAAAGTCCATTGTGGTCATTACCCAACGTTTTTATTACACCCCACTGTTCTGGTAATTCTCCCAGAGTTAAGGAGCGATCGCTTGCTTTATTCCTAGATAATTTAAACCGCTATCGCCAAGGTAAACCTATTGCTTATTGACAAATGGTATTTGACCTTAACCTCTCACGAATGTCCATACTTTAATTACGAATTACGAATTACCTTAGCGAGTCTTGTCTAGGACACGCTGTTCGCGTTCGAGCGTCATTACGAATTATTCAATGTCACAATCACCTATTTTAGAAGCTAATACAGCAGCATCTTCTATTGATTTGTTTGAGATTGTCGAGTCGCTGGCGGCTGATTTTGCCACTCGTGCAGCCATCCACGATCGCGACAGTTCTTTCCCTTTTGAGAACTTTCAGGCTCTCCACCAAGCACAACTGTAGGACTTACGCACTGTACAAATTCATCGTGATGTGCATTAACGATGCTCCCGGAAGTTTTCAGGCTTTTCTTAATTATCCTGCGATCGTCAATAGACCATGCTGTAGGGGCTAAACTTTGCTCATTGGTATTAAGCCCTGGCGAATAGAATTCGCGGCTACACAGGCTTTCGTCCGCCTACGCAGACTAAGGTCAAATTAAGGGTTTGAAACCCACGGAGGTGGGTTTTGTTTGTGTAGACGAGCCAGTGTGTTGGGCGGGCAATGCCCGACTTGAAGCAACTGGCGTGCGGTTTCTAACCGCCCGTTTCGCGTTAAGTTTACACCAATGAGTAATGCTGTGCCCTTACGAAAGATGTGGTTTTTAAACTTCTCCATATATGGTATTTCTTGTCAATGCGTAAGTCCTATAATATTATTGAAAAGCCCAAAGGGCTGACATTTGAAGCAGCACTGAAAGTAATTCCCCGCATTGGTGATGAAAAGAAACGCCTTCCTGAAGAAAAAGCGTTGTTAGATTTGTGGTTAGCAATGGGTGAAATCAAAGCCAAAGTGTCTTACAAGCAGACTGAGTTACCCTTGAATAATGGACAACTGAGTTTAAACCTAGATTTTGGGGGTTAATAACTGCTTATGTTCAACTACAATCCTTTAGAGTGCCTACCTTCATCGGCAGAATTACCAGATTCAGATGATACCCCTGTGGATAACGAACTACAAATATTAATTCCCAACTTATTGTTAGCCATCTTAGCCGCTATTTGGCAAAACCGCGATGACTGGTTTTTCGGCATTAACATGGGAGTTTACTATACACCCAATAAAGGAGCCATAGTTCCTGATGGTTTCTTGAGTTTGGGTGTTGAACGTTTTGTGGGAGAAAATGGACGTTCTAGTTATGTTTTGTGGGAAGAAGAGGGTATTCCACCAATTTTAGCTTTAGAAGTTGTTTCTCAAACTTACAATGGCGAATATGAACAGAAAAAAATTGATTATGCAGAATTAGGCATTTTGTATTATGTCATTTATGCACCAACACGGCTACGTCGTAAGCGTCAACGTTTAGAAGTTTATCGCTTAATTAATGGTGAATACATTTTACAACCAGGGGATAAAATTTGGATGCCCGAAATTGGTTTAGGTATTGGACGGGAACAGGGTACTTATCAAGGACGAACAAGAGAATGGCTGTTTTGGTATGACGAAAATGGTAACAGATACCAAACCCCAGAAGAACAATTGCAAAATTTATTAGCCAGATTACAACAGCAAGGAATTGATCCAAATACACTTATATTTTAAAGTCATTTTTAAAGGAGATATCTAAAGTCTCAGCTGATATGATTTTTCATTACCATTGGAGCAAAGCAGAATGTTCGCAGATATTGAGAAGACAAAAGAAAGTTAATTAGTTTC
>NZ_JAIVFR010000313.1 GCF_020829685.1 Nostoc sp. CHAB 5715
AACTTATACCAATTCACGAAAATCCTGATACATATCGATTTCTCGTAGAGGCAAGGCGCAATGCCCATAGGTGTCAACTTAACGTAAAAGTGCTGTCCCGCAAGGAACTGAAGTTCCTTGCTAATAGTAAAAGTCATCTAAAAGATGACTAGATTCCCCAACAATCTTTAGTCATCTTTAGATGACTTTAGCTATTAGTCTTGAACTAAAGTTCAAGGCGGATGAGTCAGCCAACAGTTAAGCCATTTCTAGCTTAAGTTGACACCAATGACAGCTGTGCCTCCCTACTTACTTAAAAACATGCGAGATTGCACAAATGCGATATTTAAGTGCGATCGCTACTTAAACCAATCAAACTGCGGAAACGCCCATTTTGAGAAAATCGTTTTGCTATTATTTGTTGATAAACCGCCTCATAGCCATCAGTCATTTGCTCAACGCTGAAACAGTCTTCGACATACTGGCGACAGGCATAGCGGTCTAACTCTATTACCCGATCAATGGCACTGATGCATTCTTGAATATCATTGCAGAGGAAACCCGTCTTGCCGTGGGAAATTACCTCCTCAGTAGAACCCAATTTCATCGCAATCACCGGCGTACCGGAAGCCATTGACTCCACCATCACCAATCCAAAGGGTTCTCGCCAAGTGATAGGGAATAGAGTTGCAACTGCACCTCCCATAAGCGCATTTTTTTGAGCATGGTTAGCTTCACCCAGATACTCAATTTGTTCTCCATCAATGTGCGGTTTGATTTCCTTCTCAAAGTATTCTGCATCAATGGCATCAACCTTACCTGCCATTTTTAAATGCCAACCAGCAAGTTTTGCAATTGCTATTGCTAAGTGTACTCCCTTCTCAGGAGACATGCGGCCCAAAAACGCTAGGTAGGGCGGATCTTCTGGTTGGGCGTGAAAATTATAACTGCTAACATCAATTCCGTTGTAGACCGTTGCTATACAGTTCAACCCTAACCTTGGTTCTCGTTGTGAATTGGAAATACTAACGTAGGGTTGTTTTTTAGCAAAACTAAACATCTTTTCGTTATCATGGGTAAAAATCCCGTGCAACGTGTGAACCGTAGGGGTTGTGACGAGATTCGCGTAGGGCAGCGCCCCATACCCGATATGAGAGTGAATAATATCAAACTCTTCTGCCCGTTCATACACCGAAGCTAGATTCAGCATTTCGTAAACGCTGTAATCTTTAATAGTGCTATCAAGTCTGAGGGCACGGGGATGAACTGACACTAGTTTTGCCAGACTGATAGAATCTCCCGATGCAAATAAAGTTACTTCGTGTCCGCGTCGAACTAATTCATCGGTCAGTAAGCCCACTACTAACTCTATACCACCATAACCTGGAGGTGGAACTGTCTCCCACAGTGGGGCTAATTGAGCTATTCGCATCATAAACCTCCTAAAAAATTAAACTTGAATTAAAAGTTTTCTTTTCTGTTGTAGTGCTTGTAATTGATTGGCTTTGCATCAGATAACAACCTTCTTAAGACTTATTTCAAAATCTTCTGCTCTTGCATCTTATGCTCTTGCTTTTATATTTTTTGTCTATCTTTGTACATAAATTAACCTCTACTAAAGAGGTAAATATATTTTATATCATTAATTGTTAGTAATTTGGTGCAAAGATAGACAAAAAATATAAAAGCAAGAGCATAAGATGCAAGAGCAGAAGGGCCATGGTGACTTCATTAAGAGCATCCTTGCGTCTATTCTTATCTATTGTTAATTAACAGACCATTACTCTATATCCGTATCTTGCTTAGATGTCTATGATTTCGTCACAACGAGCCGAACTAAAGTCTGAAATTACGGCAATGCCTAGCTGGTTACGTCGTCCTATTGGCAAAGCCAGTGAAATCTCTACCGTACAACGCATTATTAAGCAGCGCCAAATTCACACAATTTGCGAAGAAGGGCGCTGTCCCAACCGGGGGGAGTGCTATGCCCAAAAAACTGCAACTTTCTTACTAATGGGGCCTGTTTGTACACGCTCTTGTGCTTTCTGTCAAGTAGATAAAGGTCATGCACCAATGCCTCTTGATTTAGAAGAACCTCAAAAGGTAGCACAGGCGGTGCAGCTTTTGGGATTGCGTTATGTGGTGCTGACTTCTGTAGCCCGTGATGACTTGCCCGATCAGGGTGCAGGGCATTTTGTGGAGACGATCGCAACTATCGGCCAATTGAACCCAGAGACTCAAATTGAAGTGCTGACCCCTGATTTTTGGGGTGGTGCTGGTGTTGGGGAATCAGGTCAACGCCAGCGAATAGCCATGATTGTAAAAGCCAAACCAGCTTGTTTCAATCACAATATCGAGACAGTGAAACGGTTAACTAGGCCAGTGCGCCGGGGAGCCAAGTACGATCGCTCACTCTCGGTACTAGCTATGGTCAAAGAAATCGATCCGACAATTCCTACCAAATCAGGTTTGATGCTGGGACACGGAGAAACACTTGATGAAGTCGTTGAAGCAATGGCTGATCTAAGGGCTGTGGGGTGCGATCGCTTGACTATCGGGCAGTATATGCGTCCATCTTTAGAACATCTGCCAATCCAAAAATATTGGACTCCAGAGGAATTCGATCAACTCGGCAGATTAGCATGGAAAATGGGATTCAACCATGTTCGTTCTGGGCCTCTGGTTCGCAGTTCCTATCATGCTGGAGAGGAGGGAGTGGGGAGTGGGGAGTAGGGAGTAGGGGATGAGGGAGCAGGGGGAGATGAGGGAGTGAGGGAGTGAGGGAGCAGGGGAGGCAAGGGGGAGCAGGGGAAGAAATAACCAATGCCCCATACCCAATGCCCACTTGCCCTGAGCGAAGCCGAAGGGATGCCCAATGCCCAATGCCCAATGCCCCATGCCCAATGCCCAATGCCCAATGCCCAATTCCCAACTTCACACAAATATTCTTAAAGAATTTGAATATTTGGTACACCAGTTTGGTATTTCTTAAAAAGTCCTGACATTAGGAGAATCGCATTATGACTGCTAAAAACAAAGATTTACCAGTTGCCGACAGTGGAGCTAAACCTCCCTACGCCTTTCGCACAGGCTGGGCACTGTTCTTGTTAGCTATCAATTTCCTGGTAGCAGCCTGGTATTTCCACATTATTGAGTAGTTAGAAGTGGAGTGGTGCTGCTCAAATCGTTCCTTTGAATAAACCTTTGGGACGAATGAGCAGCACCAAAATCATGATTAACAGTGCTACACCCTGTTTATACTGTGAACCCAGCCAAGGGGTGCTGACTTCCTGGACGATGCCAATGATAAAAGCTGCTGCGATCGCACCGTAAGGGTTGCCAATCCCACCAAGAATTACTGAGGCAAACAATGGTAAAATTAAAAACCATCCCATATTCGGGCGCACAGCCGTAATTAACCCATACATACTGCCGCCCAATGATGTAAGACTGCCAGCAATTATCCAAGTCCATAAAATAACTCGGTCAACATTGATACCTGAAACTCTGGCTAAGTCCAGATCGTCAGCAACTGCTCGCATCGCTTTACCAATTTTGGTATTTTGCAGCAGGTAATGCAGTGCCAAAATTGCTAGCACCGCCAAACCCAATACCAATAATTGATTTTGCGGGATCTTTAAGCCAAAGATGTCTAAAGCTGATGTAACAGGTAAATTATAATTTTGGTTCTTGCCACCCCAGATCAAAATAATTCCATTGCGAAGAAATAAGGCAAGTCCGATAGAAATAATAATCAGCGTAGTGGAAGTAGCACGGATAGAGCGCATCTTTGACCACAGTACCTTTTCCGATAACAGCATTGCTGCCACAGTTCCCGCCGCCGCCAGGATCATCGACAGCCAAATATTGACTCCAATAGTGTTTATCAGCCAAGTCAGATAGGCTCCTAGAGTGAGAAAATCACCATGAGCAAAGTTAGATAGCCGTAAAATTCCGTAGGTAAGAGTGAGTCCGACTGCCGCTAGAGCAATAATGCTCCCCACCGCAATCCCATTAACGATTAATTGGGCGAATTGTGTATCCATAAGCCTTAAGTTGCTTTAAAAAATTTTACGTCAGTGGTTCGGATAATAATTTTTTTAGAATAGCTGCTAAATTGAACATCATAAGTTATGGTTTATAACAACATAAGTTATGGGTTATAAATAAAAAAGAATTGTCAGTTAATATACATAGAATCCTCTTCGGATTCTTATACGAAGTTAAACTAGTTCAACGGTCTAGTTGACCATGCAGCAGTACTCAAGCTTACCAGACCACAACTCACAGATAGATGCAAGGCCAAAACCTTTGACAACAATTGAGCAACTTCGCGCCTTGTGGCTGGAGAGCAGCTTGAACCAGTTGCAAAGTCGCCTTAATGATTGCCTGCTTTCTGCTTGTAAAACAGTCCCACAGGCAGGAGCCGCAGAAGCAAAAATTCTCCAAACTGTGGTAAACGAGATTAACAGTGCTGTCAACAGGAGTGATTTGGCGCTTACAGATTGTGCCGTAGGCATCGCTTTGTTTGAACCACAAGAAACTGTTGCCACAGTTTGCTATGTTTCGTGTTCTCAATCGCCAAACTCACAACCTTTATTTCTAGAATTGCTGACAGCAGAAAAAAAGCTGCTGTTGAGATTGCAAGAGGTCATAGAACTCGAAGATTTGCAGCAGCTTGAAAATCAACAACCACCGAGCGCTTGGCGGTTAGCTGATGATTCTGGCAACGTTATGGGCTGGCTAATTATTGCCGCAGTGCCCCTAAACTCTGCTCCTGATTCGCTCATAAAATCACTTGCTCAACTCAGATCGCAATTGATGGCAAGGTTTGCCAAGCATTGTACAACAGCCCTGGTACAAGTTAGACACATTTCATCTTGGCAGCAACGGTATCAAGAGTTAAGTAACTCTAATCAAGAATTGGAGCGCACCAATCAACTCAAAAATCAGTTTTTGGCAAACACCAGCCACGAAATTCGCACACCTCTTAGTTCTATTATTGGGTTTACCCATCTGCTTTTAGCCCAAGGGTACGAACCAACTAAAGAACGCCAGCAAGAGTATTTAAATATCATTCAGTCTAGCGGCAAGCACCTACTAGCTCTGATTAATGATATTTTGGATCTTTCTAAAATTGAAGCAAATCAGCTGGAAGTGCAGTGGGAAACAATTGATGTGCCAATGCTATGTAGCAATGTTTTCGCACTGCTGAAAGAGAAAGCCGCTAATAAGGGTTTGAAACTCCGTCTAGAACTTGACCCCGATATCACAACCCTAGTAGCTGACCCCTTGCGACTCAAGCAAATGCTGTTGAATTTACTCTTCAATGCCCTAAAGTTCACCAGCCAAGGAAGTGTTGGCTTAGAGGTTGTTTCCAAAGGTCTATTTGTGTATTTTACAGTTTGGGATACTGGCACTGGCATTTCCCAAGAAGACCAGGCTCAACTGTTTGAACCCTATTTCCAAATTGCCAAGGCTGTCGCCGGTGGTGAAGGTACTGGTTTGGGTTTAGCAGTGACTCGAAAACTCGCCCAAATTCACGGTGGTAACGTGAAAGTGGAATCTGAAGTAAATTGCGGTTCTCGTTTTACCCTTGTACTTCCCTTTAAGCAAGAGGTGGGAATGGGGGGAGATGAGGGAGTAGGGGGAGATGAGGAAGCAGGGGGAGATGAGGGAGCAGGGGAAGAAAAATACTCCTCATCTCCTTTGCCTTTCACCCTTAGTTCTTCTGTAGATATTTTGCTGGTAGAAAATGACTTACCCAACGCTAATTTGATGCAAATTTATCTACATAAATTGGGATATCAGGTGACTTGGGTTAAGAATGCTGCCGAGATGTGGGAAGCTTTAGCACAGTTAGACCCAGTGGTGATTTTGATGGATGTTCATCTGGCAGATGGAAATGGTCTTAAGTTGGTACAGCAGCTGCGAGAAAATCGGCAATATCGGAGGATTCCGGTAATTGTTCAAACAGCAATGGCAATGAAAGGCGATCGCGAAACTTGTCTAGCAGCTGGAGTAAATGAGTATATTTCTAAACCGATTGATTTACCACTTTTAGCTAGTCTGGTGGCCAAGTACACTAAAGCATCAACCAAGGTTGATGGGGAATGGGGAGTGGGGAGTGGGGAGTAGGGAGTAGGGGGAGCAGAGGAAGCAGAAAAAAATAACTAATGCCCAATGCCCCATGCCCAATGCCCAATCCCCCATTAAGTAATGACTACAATGGAATTTGTTGGGTGCTATCGGGTTTGGGCAGGATTGGGAAATGATGCTGACAGAAAAATTTGAGCTATTAAGAGCTTTATTTCTAGAAATGGAGCAGGCGTTGATTGCCTACTCTGGGGGCGTTGATAGTACTTTGGTTGCCAAAATTGCTTATGATGTGTTGGGCGATCGCGCTTTGGCTGTAACAGCTGTTTCTCCTTCGCTGTTACCAGAAGAGTTGGAAGATGCCAAAATTCAAGCCGCAACTATTGGGATTGGGCATAAAATCGTCCAGACGCACGAGATGGAAAATCCCAATTACACCTCTAACCCGGTTAACCGTTGTTATTTTTGCAAAAGTGAATTACACGACACTCTCAAACCTTTAGCTTTACAGTTGGGTTATCCCTACGTGGTGGATGGGGTAAATGCCGATGATTTGCATGATTATCGTCCAGGAATTCAGGCGGCGAAAGAGAGAGGGGCGCGATCGCCTTTAGCAGAAGTGGGTGTCACGAAAGTTGAAGTCCGCCAACTTTCGCAACAACTCGGTTTACCTTGGTGGGATAAACCCGCTCAACCTTGCCTCAGTTCGCGGTTTCCTTATGGGGAAGAGATTACTGTAGCTAAGTTACAACGAGTTGGTAGAGCAGAAATTTTCTTAAGAAAGCTGGGTTGGCAGAATTTGCGCGTGCGATCGCAAGGAGATACAGCACGCATTGAATTAGCATCAGAACAAATTAAAGAGTTTGTGTTAACTACGGATTTACAAAAAGTAGTTTCTGCATTTCAGGATTTCGGATTTCTTTACGTAACCCTGGATTTAGAAGGTTATCGTAGCGGTAAGTTAAATCAGGTTTTAAATCGGGAAGCCTTGAGTGTTAGACTATAGCATTTTCCTGGACTGTAGACACAGTTGTGCTTTTTTTACCTGTCTCACTTGTCTTGGCCAACTGCATCAGTGTCTCATACCAATCCGTAATCGGCAAATCGGCAGGTGCTGTTAGCTCTTGATAAACCTGTTGGCAGAGTTCTCGAAAAGCAAAGTAGCGCTCTTGACGCCAATGCTTAGTGAGTTCGCCCAAAG
>NZ_JAIVFR010000314.1 GCF_020829685.1 Nostoc sp. CHAB 5715
ATTGGCAGATGCTTGTTCAGCAGTTTTGATCGAGCGTCCTTTACCAACTCCTAGCTTGTTTCCGTGCAGCCACACTTCAGCTACGAAACGTTCTTGATTGCGGTGCGGTTGGGTGACTTCCACAACCCGATATTCTGGTAAAACTTTAAATTGTGCCTGAGTCCATTCTTGGAGAGCAGCTTTGTAATTCAGTCTGGCAGGATCAAGGCGAATTTCTGTTGTTAGTTGTTGGAAGTGGGGATCTAGCCAAGAGCGGATCAGTTCCAGATTTTGAGTACTTAAGTAAAGCGCACCCAGAACTGCTTCAAAAGCATCTGCCAATCGTGACTCTTGACCAACTTTATCAGCAGTAGCACTACCAGCAACTAGTAAGTATAACTCTAAACCATAAACTCTTGCCAATTGGGCGAGGATGCGATCGCTCACTAACACCGAACGAATTGCCGCAAAATCCCCTACTGGACAATCTGGGTAATTTTCCCATAACACAACAGCCGAGACCAACCGCACCACTGCATCGCCAACAAACTCCAGCTGTTCATAATTTGCCGACTCAGAGACAGTGGGATGAGTTAGCGCTAAATCTAGCAGTTCCCACTTTATAGGTGCTTTTAGCGACAAACCTAATTTTTGGACTAAACTTTCGAGTTGTCGTTGACGGCGTGGATAAGCTAGGGTCATCAGTTCTTAGTCAAAAGTTATTAGTGATTAGTTATTGGTCATTCACAAATAAACAAAGAGTTGGTAGTAAGTCGGGTAACGTTCAAATTAATGATATTACACGCATTTCAGCTTACTATTTTTCAAAACCTACAAATTTTGTGCAAATTAATCGTAATGTTGAGCTATTCACCAATGCTATGAGTAATATGTGTAGTACGATGTTGATATAAATAGGCTATAGAAATCATATTTGATTTCTGAAATTATCTACGTAGGCGGGGAGTGGGTAGAGACGCGATTAATCGCGTCTGTAGGGAGTAGGGAATACGGAATCAGGCTTTTCGAGTTGAGGGCGAGCTTTTTCAGAAATCAAATCATAGTCCTATATTAATCAGTTTACTCAAAATTACTCTAGCCTATATCTCAATACCGTTCAGTTAAGCCCAAAAACCTTGGTAGAGATGCGAAATTTCGCGTCTCTACAGGTCTAAAATTAGTACCAAAAATCCTTAACTGAACTGTATTGCGTCATAAAGGCACTGACTTAGGATGTTCATTACACCTACCGTAGGCATTTACCTGCAAAGTTAGAATGATATCAAGGAAACTTTTTAGCAGAACATAACAATGCTGATAATTAGCCTAAAAATATCATTTGGTGCGATCGCAGGAGGCAAAAAATGGGCTTGGCTGGATTAAGAATTGTGTTGGTAGAGCCAGCTGGACCGATAAATATCGGAGCGATCGCCAGGGTAATGAAAAATTTCGGGCTATATAATTTAGTATTAGTAAATCCCCAATGCGATCCGCTATCGACGGAAGCTTTGATGATGGCTGTTCATGCTCAGGAAATTATAGAATCTGCGGTACTAGTGCCGACATTACCAGAAGCATTGCATGGATGTGTACGGGCGATCGCTACTACTGGTCGCGTTCGCAGTTGGGAAACGCCCTTAGAAAACCCCCGCACTGCACTACCCTGGTTACTGGAGGAACCAGAAAAACCCGCAGCACTAATTTTTGGCAGGGAAGACCGGGGATTAAGCAATGAAGAATTAAATTATGCACAGAGGTTTGTTGGTATTCCTACGAGTCCAGATTATGTAGCCCTAAATTTGGCTACCGCCGTAGCAATCTGTTGTTATGAATTGTCACAATGTACCCAGCAACCTAACACTAAAACCTTAACCCAACCTGAACTCGCCCCTTTAGATGTTGTGGAAGCATACTATCAGCAATTAGAATCATTATTATTAAAAATTGGTTATGTATATCCTCATACAGCAGCTAGTCGCATGGAAAAATTTCGCCAACTATATAATCGCGCTCACCTGAAAACAGGGGAAGTATACATGCTGCGAGGGATTTTGCAGCAGGTAGAATGGGCCCTTAAAAACCAGAAGGATGGTGAAAAGTTGTAATTATTTGTTTAATATATACGCAATCATCCCCCAAAATATTTAATATGGCTTAAACTAAACACAAAAATGCTACTTAGTGGCAAAGTGAAATTTGAGTAATTAATATTTGCTTAAAGATTAAGTTTTGGGTTAGGAGTCTGCTAGAAAACAGCCAAGGGGTCACAAGGAGTAACTGTGTCAGAGTCAAGTGACGAACTAACAGCTTTCTCGCGGCGTCAACCCTTAAATCGCCGCCAGCCGCCACAAAAAGTTCAAAAAGTGGTAAAGAAGAAAGTTAAAGTTAACAGCCAGCAGCAAGCTGCGAATGGACGAGAAGCGGCGCTAACACGCCCAAAAAATCCGATCAGTCCTCCCCCAATCCCGAGTGCTACACGTAGGGTAAAATCGGGCTTAGTCATGCCAACGGCAGTAAAACCAATACCTAGTGTGAAGGGCAAAATTCCTCCCTTTCGACCAGGTGCTGTGATGGTGAAAACAGTGCGGATGGAAAAGCCAAAAATCGGCAGGCGTTCATCGCCCAAGACACGGTTAAAACCAATGGCCAAAACCTTGTTATATATTGTGCGACTGTTGATTGTGGGTGTTGGCATGGGTGCAATTGTTGGCACAGCATTGTCAGTATTAGACCCCGCTAATCGCATCAGCACAACTTCTGCGCCGCAATCTAATATTAATGTGGTGCGATCGCAGCCACAACCTACCCAAACTCCCCCAGTTGCACCTTCGAGCTTATACCTATCCCAAGAAATTATCTCCTTGAAAAATGCTGTGCAAAATTTGGCGGACACCAACCCAAATCTTACACCCGGTGTTTTCTTAGTAGATTTAGATACTGGTAATTATGTAGATGTCAATGGCTCTACCAGTTTTCCGGCGGCTAGCACAATTAAAGTGCCGATTTTAATTGCTTTTTTCCAGGATGTAGACGCGGGTAAAATTCGCCTGGATGAAATGCTAACTATGCAACAGGATATGGTTGCTGGCGGTTCGGGAACTCTGCAACGCCAACCAGCTGGAACCGAGTACGCCGCTCTGGAAGTCGCCACAAAAATGATTACCGTCAGCGATAACACCGCAACAAATATGCTGATTGCGCGACTGGGAGGGATGGAGGCGTTAAACCAGCGTTTCCGCACTTGGGGATTAACAACCACAACAATTCGTAATCAACTCCCGGATTTGCAAGGGACAAATACCACTACTCCAAGGGAGTTGGGGAATTTGATGGCTATTGTGAGTCAGGGAAATTTAGTGAGTATGCCATCACGCGATTTAATGCTCGATATCTTGCGTCGCACCCAGAGAGACACTCTGCTACCATCCGGCTTGGGAACAGGCGCAAGAGTATACCACAAAACGGGCGATATTGGTACTATGCTGGCAGATGCAGGTTTAATTATTGTTCCAACTGGCAAGCGCTACATAGCCTCTGTCATGGTACAACGTCCGGTAAATGACCCTCGCGCCGAAAAATTGATTAGCTCAATTTCTAGTGTTACCTACCAAGAATTTAGCCAAAATGCTGTTATACCCAACAGTACTACAAGTAGTATACCTGCAAATGGTTATCAACCCCCTGTTGTGAATCCTGCTTTACCCAACGGTACAACAGGCACTGTACCCATGAGCGTTTATCAACCTCCTGTTGTGAGTCCTATACCCGCAAATGGTTATCAATCTCCAGTTATGAATCCGCAGTATTATCCCCCAAGATAATTAATTTGAATTTTATATTGTTCATGACATCCATCACCCCCTCATAAATGAGCGGCGAACTAGAGTTGATTGCCTGCCAACCTCACCCCATTGAGAGTAACGGTTTTAATCTTAATGCAACTCTGCCATACGACTGTAAAATTGAACACATCGTTTTGGCAATGAATAATTTTGTAGAGTTTTTAGGCTTTATCAATCAACAGCTTTACAGTAAAGAAATGGAACGTCTTGAGGTAATGCTGATGCCAGCCAACTTTAGCAGTATGGTTGGAGAATTCCTGATTTCAAATATTCCGAAATACTGCTCTAGCCTGGTTAAAAATCAATATCATAACGGACATCCTGACTTAATTCCTGCTGGGATGTTTCCTAAAAACTCTGTACAGTATTCTCATATTGGTATTGAAGTAAAAGCTTCTCGTTATCAGAGTGGATGGCAGGGTCATAATCCCGAAGATACTTGGCTGATGGTATTTGTTTTTGATAGCAACCGCCCTAGTACCGCAAGGCGGAAGTCAAAAGTCAAAAGTCAAAAGTCAAAAGTATTATGGAATAAGCTCTTTAGGGCTTTTCAATGGTATGCTTATTTACGCCGTGCTGTACTAGTGACGCTGTTCAAGGTATTCAGCCAAAGCCCTTTCGTTTTATCAAGGTTGTTGGTGCTAGCCTTACAAAGAATGATTGGTCATTCTCTGGACGTTCGGAAATTAGTCGCAGAACAATAACTGCCAGTGTTACTAAATTTAGTAAAATCGCTAAAAACAAAGTTAAAAAGCTCAAATATACTATTATCTTTTAACTCTTAACTTTTTTGATACCGCATTCCTGGAAGTTGTGAAACTAAACCCATAAGTTCCAACTGTAACAACGCACTGGAAACTGAGCCAGCAGCCATGCCGGTTTGTTGGACAATAAAATCAAAGGGTAAAGCTTCACTTGCGAGTGCCTCCGGCACGCCTGCGGCGATCGCATTCATTACCGTTTGCAATTCTGGCGATAAAGTTGGCATTAACTGTTCTGGTGCTATAGAAGCCTCCACTGCATCAATTTGTGGTATTGCTCCTAGCATTGTTAACAGTTCATCTAATTCTTTAAGGATGAAAGAAGCTCCTTGACTCAGTAACTTTAAGCACCCTTGGGATGGATGATCGTCCAGTCTTCCAGGTAGTGCATAGACATCTCTACCAAATTCATTTGCGTAGGTAGCAGTAATTAAGGCACCAGATTTTATCGGCGCTTCCATTACAAGGATGGCGCGGCTTAAACCTGCAATAATCCGGTTGCGGCGGGGAAAGTGAGTGCGATCGGGTGGGGTTTTTGTAGGGTACTCACTCACGACTAAGCCAGTCGTCAAAATCTGCTTGTACAAATCCCGATTTTTATGTGGATAGATAACATCTACACCAGTTCCCAAAACTGCGATCGTGCGTCCACCTGCTTTGAGCGCGGCAATGTGGCTTTCTGTGTCAATTCCCTCTGCCATCCCAGAAACAACTGTAAAGCCATTTTTAGCCAAAGCTGTACTAATTTGGCGAGTCCAACGGATACCGTATTCTGAGGGTTGACGTGTTCCGACAATTCCAACCATCGGTTTTTGTCCGAGATTTTCTTGGAGTTCGACTTCACCGCGATAGTATAAAATCGGCGGTGGACTCGGAGTTTCCAGCAGTAAGCGGGGATAATCTGCATCTGCTGGTGTCCAGAAATGAGAATTTTCTTGCCGGTGCTTGGTAAATAGTTGTTCTGGGTGCAAACGCGATCGCTGTTTTACTACTTTTTCTAGTGTTTGAAAACCAAAACCCTCTACTTCTCCCAACTGTACCTTGGTAGCGTTCCAAGCTGTTGCTAACGTGCCAAAATGCTGTTGCAGCCGCCGCAGTAATACCGGGCCAATTCCCGAAATTTGCGCCCAAGCTAGCCAATATGCGCCTTCTTCTATCACCGTTCCATCCTCACTACTGGATTAAGTATTCCCAAACTGGGGTTGTTTGTTGATATTAAGGGGGAGTGGGGAGTGGGGAGTGGGGAAAGCAGGGGAGAGTAACTCTTGACTAATGACTAATGACTAATAACTAATGACTAATGCCATTATCATAGGAGCAAAATCACCAGAAGGTCTAGGATTAGTCAGCTTTTTAGCAGCCTATCCCAGTAATCAACTAGTTGTTGATGTGTCAAAAATTTCTAAGCTAGTCGGCATGGCAAATTCCTCTTCTGGTTCTGCTGATGCACCTCCAAAGGACAATGTAAGTTCTTCACCTTTAGGAAAAATTGCACTGCAATATCAAATACTTGCCGCCCAAAATAAACAGTTTTCAGGTTGCTTATTTGGTGATTCTGTTTCGGCTGGACTTGGTAATACTCTTGGGAATGATACTTTTAATTTTGGGTTAAATGGCTTGAGTACAATCTCATTACTAGAACAACTGAAAAGTTTAATTCCTACTAAGGTGAAATGCGAAAAAGCTATTATTGCCATAGGTGGAAATGATGCTTGGTATGGAATTAGTGATGAGTTGTTTAGCAAAAATCTGCAAGAGGCGATCGCACTTGTCCGCACAATGGGAAATAAAGAGATTTTTCTCATTCCGGCTTTTTATTCAACAGTTGCACCCAGCTCAGATCCAACTGTATCAGCCCCAAATTCTAGAGTTGAACAAATTAATGCTTTGATTAATAAAGTTGCTGAAATAGAAAAACTGCCAGTTGCAGCAGGAGTAGCACCATTGTATGAGAATAATGTTCTTAAAGAGAATTTGTCGAGCGATGGCGATCATCTGAACGCTGAGGGCCTCAAAATCTATCGACAAGCATTATTACAAATCCTGGAAAAGTAATATGATGTCTATCTAATTGTCCATACTAAAAGCACCCCACCCCACCAAAGTTACGTTTTATATAGCGGTTCTGGGTTGAGTAGGTACTGAACCCCACCCCCAACCCCTTGTTCGCTTGCGAGGAGCTTGCTATGATGTAACTCATTTAATTAGGAAAAGCTATATAACATAATTCGTAGTTTGTAACTCAAAATTACGAATTACGAATTACGAATTATTACTTTTAGGATTTCCAATTCAAAAACCGCGCATAAATATAAGCTATGCCTTCATCAATAATTGTCCGTACACCTTGGCTATAATCCCACCATTTGTTTGGATCATAATCTTGTGTTTTGGCAGCGATCGCACCAACCTTGATGTTAGGGCTAAGTAGTTTTTTGAACAGCAACCAACTCCTACGGGTGTGAACGTCCAAAGAAAAAACATTAATTGATTGTAGCTTTAAATTGGAATTAGATAGCCAGCGATTAAATTCGGCAGCAGATGCATAACTACGATCCTTGATTACCAGAGGTGTTGGAACAGCTACCACCTTCTCTGATTCTAAACCGAGTTTCTTGAAGGTGGCGGCTGACACTTCTGCAAAGTTTTTGTATTCGGTAAGATAAATTCCTTTT
>NZ_JAIVFR010000315.1 GCF_020829685.1 Nostoc sp. CHAB 5715
GTATTAAGCATATTTTTATACTTAAATTTTTATCTCTATGCCCAATAGCCTAAGCGATCGCACTTCGTTTTGTCAGTCGGCTGAAGTCGGCAGTTTTATGTGATAGGGTTGCAAAAGTCGGGGAAAAAGTTGGTTATAGAAAATTTGGGTTTCAAACCTCGCCCTTCTAAGACGACTTTACAAAATTAGAAGAGAGAATTGCAGAGAATGTGACGAAATTGTTAGAACAAGGGTAGATAAAAGTTGAGTAACAGGATAAATCATGAACGCTTATAAAACATATATCACTATTGCAGATCCAAAGCAGTTAGTATTATCTGATTTACCATTTAAAGCAGGACAGAGAGTTGAGGTGATTATTTTGACAGACGATAATCAAAGGGTTACTTTAGCAGAAGAATTCAAAAATTTATTCAAAGAAATACAAGGAATACACGCAGATAATCCCTTGACTGATGAGGAAATAGCAGCAGAGATTGAAGCTTATAGACGGGGAGAATGAAAGTTATTATTAATACTAATATCGTAGTCTCTGCTGCTATAGCTGATAAAAATCCAGAGGCAGTAATTTTATTTGTGATTGCTAATTCTGCTTTTGAGTGGGTTGTATCGGCAGAGATTCTAGCAGAGTATAAGGAAGTTTTAAAGCGTCTCATGAAATAATATTGGTAATTAATATTGGCAACTGAGGTTAAATAATTGATTCTGCTGATACGCGATGGCTGCGCCAACGTCTTCGACGAACGCGCGACAAAAGAGCAACTTGACAAAATGCTCAAAGCTTGGGGAGTGTTTATAAAATTGGCAGTCGATATAGACAGAGAAATTCTTGGTGGAGGTAGTCAACTTCATTATGAGTGTGAAGAAGTTTTGTTGAAAGATGGTAGATGATTGGCTTTGCATAGATACCAGAAACCGCAGTGCTGCCAATGTGCTCAATAGCGGTTGAGTCAAGGTGAAGAGTTGCTCTAATCCGTTCCTGTTCCTGGATGAAACTTTGTTCCCAAGAAGGGTCATGTTTTTCTAGATGTATTGGTTCATCAATCATGGCTGCTTGACGACCTAGCTATTGTCTGAGCATCTCATAGATAACTTTGCGGTAACGCCCTTACCAAAATTCTAGGCTACCTAACGGTTGCGGTCAGCGGATGCAAATAATCTCGAACTAAGCACAGAACTTTCTTCATTCCGCTGCAACGCACTTGTTAGGCGGCTTTCTGCTCGAACCGATTCAGACGCGCAATCAGGTTATGACCACTTGTTTCAAACAATACTCGATTGCCTTCTCTTTTCACCTCATAAAACCCCAATTTCTGATGCAATGAGAGTGATTTAGTATTCCCTTCATGCACAGAAGAGTTGATGATTAATGTCGGAGCATTCCGCAACCTCTGACATACCTTCCTCAAGAGACGAGCTAGGATTGTACTACCCTGATAATCGGGATGAATTTGAATTGATTGCACTTTACAGTGATTGCCTGTTATGTGAAATTCTAAATAAGCTGCCAAACGATTTTTCTGACATACTGCAATTATTTCAGAACCAGCCTCAATCTCAGATACTAGCCGAGTACGTCGAAAGGCTGGGTCAAACGTTCCACCTGCTGCCTCGATAATCGGAGACATATTGAGCCGATCTAATTCTACGAGAGCATCGAGCGAGATAGTCATACTTTAAAATAGCAAATGGGTACGCCGAAATAGCAAATGGGTACGCCGAAATAGCAACCTAATAATTTTTATTCTAGACGATTCGACGCGGACGATATACTCTAGGTAAACATTTCAACTTAGTAGCGATGAAGAATTTTGATATTCAGCTAGATGAAGAATATGCTCAAAAGCTTGCCTACATTCAACAGGAGGCTGACCAAGATACAGTAAAGGCAATTAAGTCTTCGATTGAACTGCGCTATCAACAACTTCAGCAACAAAAAACAGATCCGTTAGCTAAACTCAAGCAAAGTAAATTTATCGGCTGTTTCAAAGGAGAAACTGACTTAGCTGCTAATTCCGAAGCTATTGTGCGATCATCGCTAATGCAAGAAAAGTTGTAATAACAGCAATCGTTTCAAGAACTTGCTGCTGAATTTTGAATAAAGTTTGCAAAAGTCGGGAAAAAAGTCGGATTTACAGAATCTTATCCAAAAACTCCAGCAACATCGCCAAATCATCGCCTCCTTGAGAAATCGGTCTTTGGTGGAGTGTGAAAAAGGTGAATACTGGTTGCATCCGGTGATTCGGAAAGAAGCGATCGCACGTTTACGCCTCAGCAATGAATGGCAAATTGCCAACTACAAAGCCGCAGAATTTTGGACAACTAGGTTAAACAAATTAAAACTTTTAAAGATGCTTTGCAAGCTTTAGAAGCATATTATCACTACATAGAGATTAATGAATATGAGTTGGCAGGTAAGGTTATTTTAAAAAGCCGAAATAATCAATGGCAGCAGTTTTTGCCTCTTGGTAGTACGTTGTATCGGATGGGTTTGATTCAGCCGATACTTGCGGCGATTAATCAAGTTGTTAATAATCTGGAAAATCACCAAAATCTCAGCGAGCTTTACAATATATTGGGTGATTTATATTGGATAATAGGTAATATTAGTCAAGCGATCGCGCTCAACAAATTAAAATAACCAAAACGCGATCGCATTGTCGAAGAGTATCAACTTGCGATCGCATTTTTTTGGATAAATTACCGGGATCTGTTTAAAGTCGGTATGTTGAAAGTCGGTCTGACTGGGTTTTGGGGATTTATAAGGGGATTTACATCGACTGGGGTTCGGCGATTTATAACGAGATTTGCATTGACTGGGGTTAGAAAATTTACATTTACTGGGGTTGTGGTTCTGCTTCGAGATAAGGTGACATTAGCAGATGGAACAGCTTGGAACTCACGTATTGTTGGTGGCAGATTTATCGAGTTTAGTTGAGCTAGCGGGATCTGGGTAGTACTTCGTAAAGCTCTAGCGTTAGATATCCTCACGGAATTGTTGGAACTACTATTAGTGAAGCTTAATATTGGTGTTTCACCACGCTTAACTGGAAATTGAGTCCAGTTAGCTGTAGTTACCTGAGGCCGTTGAGGATCTGTGTATTCGCTGTAAACTGTGTAATATTCAGTTGGAGTAAGTTGTGAAAGTTGAGTAACTGCTGATGAAAAACCTTGAGTAACTGCTGATGAAAGACGTTGACTAACTGCTGAAATTGGAGTAACTTGTGAAAGTTGCGTAACTGCTGAAATTGGAGTAAGTTTTGAAAGTTGCGTAACTGCTGATGAAAGACCTTGAGTAA
This sequence comes from Nostoc sp. CHAB 5715, assembly GCF_020829685.1. Lineage (GTDB taxonomy): Bacteria > Cyanobacteriota > Cyanobacteriia > Cyanobacteriales > Nostocaceae > Nostoc. Next base: position 3,300 of record NZ_JAIVFR010000315.1, read on the forward strand.
CTGCTAAAAGTTGAGTAACTGCTGAAAGACGTGGACTCACAATGGTGAGTTTAGGAGACACCATTGTGTATTGTCTTAATCTAGAGGTATTAGGGTTTCGGGGATCTCGTAGCTGAATTAACGAACGCGAGAATGAGGGATTCAGTTCTGTATTTGAACTAATCCTTTGGTAATATCCATAATGGAGTGCCACACAGCGCGAGACCTTACAATTTGTACCATCATAGTTGTAGGCAGGAGAATTAGTACCACCAGAATAAAGATCCAATAGCAGTGGTTGCGCCGGTTTCTCAGTGAATAAACCGCTTATTTCGTTAGGACTTGGGTTAACTTGAAATTGAGATCCACCTACAATTCTATTATTTAAGTAGTTGGTTGCAAATGGATCGTAGACGGTCGTGATGTCAATATCAACACCTACACCAGAGTCATCAATTCTAACAATCCCACCAATTTGGACAACAGCAAGTTGAGTAGCTGTAGGGAATAGATTTATTAAGACAGCAGGATCAATAATCACATCAGTATTGACAAAGACTGTTCTGGATACATCTTGTGCATTAGATGAGGATGCGGAAAACACAGCAGAACCTATTAAGAGCATAAAAGCTAGCTGTTTCCTGAACCGTTTGAAGGATTGCATACCTTAATCTCCATAAAAACAAAGACAAGAAAATACCAAGCTCCAAAGATACCAAATAATTTTTGTATTTGGTATCTTTGTTGCTTTTTATCTTTCCATGTTTATATATATAACTGGTAAATTGAAGGTGAAATTATTCCAAAATCAAACTTTACAATACTTGGGTTCCCGGATTTAAATCAATTTCATTCACGGGTATTGGACTGAAGTAAAAATTATGTTGTCTATGTCTAGAACGTAGATGGGTGTTACTTTTTTCTAGTATTGGGTAATGAGCAACCTAGAAGATTAGGCGAGCGCTAAACTTAATAGTAAGCTGGAAATGATAAACCCTTAATAGCCAAATAACTGCTTTAAAATTACTCTGTAAAAATAAAAATAAAAGCAAATTTTTCAACTACCATCTGGCACAACCAAAGGACTTTGACAAAGCTACTTGCTGTTCACTGGATAGATATATAGGACTAATATTTGATTTCTGAAAAAGCTCGGTACAACTCGAAAAGCCTAATTCCCTACTCCCCACTCCCCGCCTATTGCGCTTGCGCTGCGCTTCTCTGCGAGACGCTTTGCGAACGCGCACCACGTAGATAATTTCAAAAATCAAATACGATTCCTATAGTCTTACCTTAATCGCAGTCAGCACTTAATATCACCCCCCTGATTCCTCTTCTAATCCCAGACTTAGAATACCTAGAATTTTCCCAATCTGGTTCAAAAAATATTCGTTCAAATCAACTTCTATTGTTTTTTCTTCCAGGCGCATAAACTTCCAACTACTCCCAGTAGTTACAGCACCCAGTATTCGAGGAATCTGGTTTCCTTTTTGCTGGTTAAAAATCTGGGCTGCAATCATTTCTGCCATACACTGTCCCAAACCACCTTGAATATTCTCGTTCTTCGCCTCCACCACTGCGATGACTGGCGACATGATTGTCAACTGTTCTGGCGAACGACTGATCAAAAAGTCACAAAAGCCATTTAGTCCTTTTTCTATATCAACGTTAAAATCTTTACCAGAAAATAAGCTGACTTTCTCAGGATATAGTCGCTTTAATTCCAGCAAAATCGGCGTAATAATCATCTCAGAACGAGATTTTTCTGAGTTAATCGCTAGGGCTATTGGTGTATTGAAACGAAGTGTTTCCGCCAAGAAATCACTATAATTAATCTCGGCAATCTCAGCAAATGTGCCTACTCGCTCAATGATCTTAGTGCTAAAGTTAAGTCGAACTGCCTCAATATCAAATTGACTGTAAGACATTGCCCAATCCTATGACTCGCTGGAGAAGCACATCAATATTAATTAGATTAGCCTAATTGTCTATAAAAAGGAGTCAGAATACAGAATTCAGAATTCAGAATACTCTACCCATAAAGGGATAGAGTTTTAATTATTGTTGAATATTTAATACTAGTTTCGCTTAACCTCGGGCGAGGTTTTAACCAATATTCATTACCCACTCGTACAGAATTCATACCTGTTTTCTGACTCCTGAGTTCTGAATTCTTCTTATAAAGCTGCTGTTACAAAATTTTTTCATTTATTTTGGGTTGAGATAACAATGTTAGTGATTTACAGTGGTGAGCGTGGTAGTGGCAGATAGAACGAGTGTGGAGTTCTCCCTCGACTGTTTGCAGAAATTTTCTCGTATTGTATACTAATTCGTAATTCGTAATACTTCGGCTTACCTCGGCTTTGCTCGGCACGAGTCGCGGTTCCTGAGCGTAGTCGTTGGCGCAGCCTCTCGTAGAGAAGGGCAGTACAAGTTCGTAATTCGCAATTAAATTCAAGGATACAGAGGAACTGATTAATCATTACGAATTATTTTGACTTCGCTAATGGCACAATTGAATGGGATGAGTTCGACTTGACGAGTGCCCTCATTTCCATAAGTCAAGCTCACACTTAAATAGCTATCTGGCTTGTAGGGCAATCGTTCTGCCCATTCAACTGCCACAATTCCTGGTATGACTTCAACACCTTCCCAGTAACTTTCTAAATTCAGGGCTGCAACTTCTTGTGGTTCTAAGCGATATAAATCTAGGTGGTAAAGGGGGAGGCGTCCTTCTGTGTACTCATTAATCAGGGTGAAAGTGGGACTGACAATAGGTTCAGCGATTCCCAAACCCTTGCCAATACCTTGAACTAGGGTAGTTTTACCAGCACCTAAATCACCTTCTAGTAAAATTACACTACCAGGAGTCAGGCATTCACCAAGAGTCATACCTAAGCGTAGCGTTGCCTCTGTATCTGCAAGAAAAATTTTCATAATTAGTCATTAGTCATTAGTCATTAGTCCTTTGTTTAGACTAATGACTAATTTTCATTTTTTTTCATTTTTTTTCATTTTGAATTTTGAATTTTGAATTTTGAATTCCCCGTTCGCATAGCGTCTCCGCAGGAGAAGGGGCTGACCTCTACCGTACCACCGCAACAACACTTGTGCTAGTTTCTGAGGATTGTGACGGATAACACCCGTTTCATCTTCATACAAAACATTAGCTAGAACAATCCTTCGTCCTAGCTGAGTTACGGCTTCTCTATCCAGGAAAACCGGATGGGAGTTTTGTTCGGCGTAGCGCATGAGTGATTGTTCTGAGGGGGACTTTTTGTGTACCAGTACAGCATCGAATAGCCGTCTTTCCCCACAAGCAGCATCAATTGCTTTGATATGATCTGCAACAGTATAGCCTTCAGTTTCTCCTGGTTGAGTCATTATATTGCAGATATAAATACGGGGGACATCTGTTTGAGCGATCGCATCGGCAATTTCTGGTACTAATAAATTAGGAATCAGGCTTGTATAAAGGCTACCTGGGCCAATAATAATATAATCAGCTTCTTTAAGTGCCTTAATAGCTGCTGGTACTGCTGAAGGATTAGCTGGAATACAGCCAATTTTGACAATTTTACCGCCAGCCTTAGGAATGCTAGACTCCCCATCAATGCGGCGACCATCGGCTAATTCTGCCCAGAGGCGAACATCACTGAGAGTTGCTGGTAGTACTTGTCCCCGTACTGCTAGCACTTTAGAACTGGCTGCAACTGCTTGTTCTAAATCTCCAGTAATATCACTCATTGCCGTTAAAAACAAATTACCAAAACTGTGACCCGTTAACCCATCTCCAGCCCGAAAACGGTATTGAAACAATTCTGTTAATAACTTTTCTTCATCTGCTAGTGCAGCTAAACAATTGCGAATATCCCCTGGTGGTAACACTCCAAATTCTTGACGCAACCGCCCAGAAGATCCACCATCATCGGCGACAGTGACAATAGCAGTAATATTAGCGCTAGAT
>NZ_JAIVFR010000316.1 GCF_020829685.1 Nostoc sp. CHAB 5715
TGCTGAATCATGGGATGATTTAGCTCAATTTGGAATGAGTTTTCAATGGTTTCACCCGCAAATTCATTCCGAATTTATGCAACGCCAAAAATACTTGTAGGTTAAGTCATAACACTAACTCAAGAATATATCTTCTGCTAGATTCAGAGTAACTTGCTAAAGCATTTGTTGAAAGTGATTTGACTTACAGCAGTTTTCATGTATTTGAACCACATCTGTTGTAGGGGTAAAGCGCAATGCTCATACGTGTCAACTTAAGCTAGAAATGGCTTATCTGTTAACTTCCTCACCCGCCTTGGAATGAATTCCTTTGGCTTTTAGCTAAAGTCTACTAAAGTAGACTAAAGATTTTTGGCTATATTTAGTCATCTTCAGATGAGTTTCGCTATTAGCAAGGAACTTCAGTTCCTTGCGGGACAGCACTTTTACGTTAAGTTGACACCAATGAGCAATCCGCTTTACCCCTACCGCGTGGTCTATTTACCTGAAAATAGCTGTAATACAGCATTTCATTAATTCGTAGCGAATTAATGGCAATAGCTTGCAATGCCAATGCATCCCAATACAATCTTAATGCGTCCCTCTGCAATGCCAATGCATCCCGATACAATCTTAATGCGTCCCTCTACAATACCAATGCATCCCAATACAATCTTAATGCGTCCCTCTGCAATGCCAATGCATCCCGATACAATCTTAATGCGTGCCCATACATTAAATCAGTGAACAGTCAACAGTTATATATACAATTCTAAAGCGATGTCTACGACTAGCTACGCTTACGTAATCTCTCACACCCTATCATGAGCAATATTCCCCAAGTCGGACAACCAGCACCAGATTTCTCTACTCCTGACCAAAATGGCAATTCAGTCACTCTCGACGACCTCAGCAGTCAGTGGGTTGTCCTCTACTTCTACCCAAAAGATGATACACCCGGTTGTACCAACGAAGCGAAAGATTTCACCGAATTGTATCAAGACTTCAGCGAACTAGGAGCGAAAATCTTAGGCGTGAGTCTAGATTCGGGTAAATCCCATTGTAAATTTATCAGCAAACATAACTTGTCAATCACCCTCTTGAGTGACCCAGAACATATTTTGACAGAAGCTTACGGTGCTTGGCGCTTAAAAAAATTTATGGGCAAAGAATATATGGGTGTTGCTCGCTCAACTTTCCTAATTTCACCTGATAAAATTATTGTCTATGCTTGGCCGAATGTGAAAACCAAAGGTCATGCTCTGGCAGTTTTAACTAAATTACGGGAATTAGCAGCCACGTAATGCGACTGAATGCAGGTATAGTTACAGCAATGCTACGTGAATCATTTTATAGTAATAAAGCAGGATGTGAGCAGCTTATTTGAGCAAGCGATCGCCGATGCACTGAACTCAGTCAATCCTCAAAAAGTTCTGGAAGGCAAAGTCGCTAATGCTATCATTCAGGCAGGGTTTGATTTAGTGAGTTTTAATAAAACAGTGGGTCTAAATGGCGAAGTCGGTGAAATCGATGTGGAAACCAGTAACGCTATCATCGAAGTAACAACCCAAACTGCTCGAAAGTTGAAGCAAGTTCAAAAGTTGATATCAAACTCTGATTTGAATCCCTTGAACAAGCCAGTTATTCTCTATGCACCCAATTATAAATTTACTCCGGCTCAAGATATCATCGCTATTGGCAGTTATGTAGTTTGCAGTCAAGATGAATTATTAGAATTATTATCCATACTAGGAGCATAAGTAATGCCAGAACCCATTTCTCTAATTTCTAGTGCTGAGATTAAACCAGGAGAATTTTTGAGTTTTCTGCAATATTCTGGAGTATTACTACATCCAGATCATATATATGATGGACGTATTTCTAGAGACAATACTCATGTTTGGATTGTTTTAGATAACACTGAATTAAAAAATTTTAATCCTGATGAAATTGAACTCATAACCCAAAAGCTTACAGCTAAACCTCAGACTCACATTCTACTTGATGTCAGCAAAACTTCAGGAAGTGAGCAACTAGCGCTAGAGTTTGCATGTAAGTTTGCCAAAAAATGGTCTTGTATTGTTTACAACTCAAATTATCAAATCTACTCAGCACAAGAATTATTGGAGTTATGCCCAGCAGAAGCAGGCTTTGTTTGGGGAGTAGATTCAAAAGTTAATCCCATATAGACTAGATTAGGATATCTTAAAGTCTGATGAAGTTGCTCTATAAATTGCCAGCGCGATGATTGAAGTAAGGAAATAAATTTCTCGCAATTTTAAATAAACATGATTCAAGTCATCCAAGCCCAAAATGTCACTCTTGCCTACTTAAAAGAAAAATTTGCTCTATATAAATCTGAAGATGAGCAATTTTTTACAGAGTGGTTTGACTACATACCTAAAATTTCTGAATTAGAAAAGCAATCTTTAGACAGAGTTAAAAACAACTATCTCAATGTGCTTGAAAATGCTCCTCTTTTAGAAGAAGCAGTAAAATTGGTAGTATTATCTCCGTTGCTAGATTTAGCTGGTTTTTATCGTCATCCTTTTTATATTGCTACAGAAGAAAGTATAGAAATTAGCGAAGAAGTTATCATTGATAATGAAGTAAACACAGAAGACACTAAAGAAATTATCAAAGGCAAAATTGATGTCTTAGTTCTTCAAAATCAGCTATGGTTATTAGTAATTGAATCTAAGAGGTCTAGTTTTTCCTTGGCAAAGGCGATTCCCCAAGCACTGACTTATATGCTGGCAAATCCTCATCCTGAAAATCCTGCATATTCCTTAGTAATGAATGGAGAAGATTTCCAATTTATGAAGTTGATAAAACAAGATAAACCAATGTATGCTTTATCTGATAGATTTACTTTATATAGACACGAGAATGAATTATATAAAATTTTGAATATATTAAAAAGAATCGGTCAATTTTTAAGTTAATTATCTTTGATATAGCAGTCCTAAATCATTTGTGAAAATTCTATATCTCTTTCTTCTTTCTTCCCTTTGTGTCCTTGGCGTTCTTGGCGGTTCGTTTCCTTATCTATATTTTTCACGACTCCTGCAAGGATTGCTATATTCCTATTTATGGTAATCCTAAAAAACTGTTATAATATTTATACTGCATCTTTAAAATCGAATTATGGTTCAATTTATCCAAGCACAAAATGTCGGGCTTGCTTATTTGGAAGAAAAATTTAGTCTACAGCTAGCCGAAGATGATGCATTCTTCACAGAATGGTTTGAAAATTTACCGGAAATTACAGATTTAGAAAAGCCAGATTTAGATAAAATAAAACTTCATTTTCTCCGTTTAGTCAAGCGTCCTCCTTTGTCAGAAGAAACGGTGAAATTAGTAGTTTTATCTCCTTTACTCAATTTAGCTGGATTTTATGATGAGCCTTTTTATATGAGAGGTGAGCAATCAATAGAAATTTCTGCGGAAGATGAAGGAGAAGTTATTAGAGGTAGAATTGATGTTTTAGTTATTCAAGAACAATTCTGGTTATTAGTAATTGAATCTAAAAGGTTTAGCTTTTCTCTTTTAGAAACCATACCTCAAGCACTTGTTTACATGTTGGCTAATCCAAGTCAAGACAAACCTACTTTTGGATTAGTAACAAATGGTAGTGATTTTATTTTCTTGAAACTTACCAAAGAAAATCAGCCAAAGTATGCTATTTCTGACCAATTTACACTTTTGAAACGAAAAAGTGAACTGTATCAGGTTCTAAGTATATTAAAAAAATTGAGTCAAGTTTTGAGTTAATAATTATGTCTATTCTTCCTATATATCTTGATTGCCACGCTACTACACCCGTAGATGAACGGGTATTAGCAGCAATGCTCCCCTATTTCACAGAAAAATTTGGCAACCCATCTAGTATCGGTCATGTTTACGGCTGGGAAGCAGAAGCTGCTGTTAAGCAAACGCGAGAGATTTTGGCAGCAGCAATTAACGCCACTCCTGAAGAAATTGTTTTTACCAGTGGTGCAACAGAAGCGAATAATTTAGCTATTAAAGGTGTTGCTGAAGCTTATTTTAAAAAGGGTCAGCATATTATTACTGTTGCCACTGAACATAATGCAGTTATTGACCCTTGTAATTATTTAAAAACTCTTGGTTTTGAAATTACTATTCTCCCAGTTAACAAAGATGGATTGATTGATTTAACTGAGTTAAAAAAAGCTTTTCGTCCTGAGACGATTTTGGTGTCGGTAATGGCTGCAAATAATGAAATTGGTGTGTTGCAACCATTGGCAGAAATTGGGGAAATGTGCCACGATGGGCTACGCCCCGCCGGAGGCGATCGCAATATCATATTCCACACCGATGCAGCCCAAGCTATTGGTAAAATTCCCCTAGATGTGCAAGCGATGAAAATTGACTTGATGTCGCTAACCGCACACAAAGTATATGGGCCAAAGGGAATTGGGGCGCTGTACGTCCGCAGGCGCGATCGCAGAGTGCAACTAGCTCCCCAGCAGCACGGCGGCAAACATGAACGGGGGATGCGTTCTGGGACATTGTATACACCGCAAATTGTCGGCTTTGGAAAAGCTGTAGAAATCGCTTTGACAGAACAAGCAACAGAAAACCAACGTCTCACCCAGTTAAGGGAAAGCTTGTGGGAACAGCTTTCCCAACTTGAAGGAATTCATCTCAACGGACACCCTCAAGACCGATTGGCGGGAAACTTGAATATCAGCGTTGAGGGGGTGGATGGAGCCGCACTTTTGCTAGGATTGCAGCCAGTAATGGCGATTTCTTCTGGTTCTGCTTGCTCATCGGCAAGTACAGCACCCTCCCATGTTCTGACAGCACTGGGAAACTCCCAACAGCTAGCTTATGCCTCAGTGCGGTTTGGGATTGGACGGTTTAATACTCAAGAGGAGATTGATATTGTGGCGAAACATGCGATCGCTACTATTCAAAGTTTACGTAATTCCTCTTTTATGGATTCTCGCGCACAAAAGTGGCAATCTGATCTAGTTCCTGCTGATTGAGGCGAAATTCCCCAGCAGCGATGATTCCTTCCACCTGCTTAGGATTGCGTGCGCCAACGATCGCAGCCGTCACCGCCGGATTGTTTAAAGTCCAAGCGATCGCTACTTCACCGGAGGAGCGATCGTATTGCTTACCAATATGCTGTAACACCTCCACCAGCTTCAGGTTACGAGATAAACGTGGCTCCTGAAATTCACTATTATTCTTGCGCCAATCATTATCTGGTAAATTGGCAACCCGCTCAGGAGTCATCTTTCCTGTAAGCAAGCCAGATTGCATAGGTGAATACACAATCACACCTATGTTGTTTTCCTGACAAAAAGGCAGAATTTCGTTTTCGACATCGCGCTTACAGCTATTTTCAGGTAAATAGACCACGCGGTAGGGGTAAAGCGCATTGCTCATACGTGTCAACTTAAGCTAAAAGTAGCTTAACTGTTAGCTGACTCGCCCGCCTTGAACTAAAGTTCTAGGCTAATAGCTAAAGTCTACTAAAGTAGACTAAAGATTTTTCGGATTATTTAGTCATCAAGAGATGACTTTCGCTATTAGCAAGGAACTTCAGTTCCTTGCGGGACATGACTTTTACGTTAAGTTGACACCAATGAGCAATGCGCTTTACCCCTACAACAGATGTGGTTCAAATACATGAAAACTGCTGTAAATGCTCATTAGCTTAGGACTTACGCAGTGACAGAAAAGCCAAAATAGCAGGTATTTTTTGCACAGATGCAATCATAACTAATCAGCCGGACATGATTTAACAATTCAAACATTTTAGACATTTTAGACGGTTACTGAGCGTAGCCGAAGTACGGGGATTTAAACCCCGATGGTTCCTGAGCGAAGTCGTTGGCGCAGCCTCTCGTAGAGAAGGACTGAAACTGGTGCTACATATAATGGTTGGGGTCTTAAACCCTTGAACTTACGATAAAGTGTGATTTGCAAAAGGCTGAAAGACGTATTTAAATTGATATACAGGATGATTCTTTGGTAAAGTGCGTAAGTCTTAACTTGAATTCGACGGCTTATATAGTGTCCGCTTAATTAGCTCAATCAAAAAGACCTCTTGCTGATTTTACTATGCAAAATCGTCCCTCTTTGACGGGCGAGAGGGACAGCCTTGAACTAAGGTTCAAGGCAGGGAGAGGTTTGTCGAACTCATGTTAAGTCTTAAAATTCATACAGTTATTACTGTCACAACAGCAGATTAGTAATCAAAAACCTAACCTTCCAGCAGAGTTACCTGGAGAGGGGTACGGGCAAAGGTTTGCACAAGCATTACTAAAGTGGTGTTCTATTTTGCAATGAAGTAACTTTCAAGGGTTAGGAGATAAGTTTTGTGAGTTTAAGAAGTTGGTTTAATCGCGGTTGTCACTTAGGGTTGCCCTGCTTGGTGATTCTAGTGGGTGCGATTGGAATACAAGGAGGCTTACGCACATCCGCTCAGGTCACTGCTGATCCCTCTGTGGGAACTCAAGTGGAGCGAATCGACGACAGTACCTTGGATATTACGGGGGGTACAACCGTTGGCAATACAAATTTATTCCATAGTTTCAGCAACTTTAGTATTAAAACTGAGGAGATAGTCACTTTTGAAAACGCCCCTACCATCAACAATATTTTGGTGCGAGTTACAGGGAGAAATCCCTCTGACATCCAGGGAACACTTCAAGCTCAAGGTAATGCTAATTTGTTTTTAATGAATCCCAACGGCATCATATTTGGAGCAAATGCCGTTTTAAATATTAACGGTTCATTTATCGGCACAACAGCTAGTGCGATCCAGTTTCCGGGTGGTGGAGAATTTTCCATGACTTCACCAGTCAATCCGCTTAACCCCTTGCTGAGAGTGAATCCTTCTGCATTTCTATTCAATCAAATTCTATCCCAGCCTGTTAAGCCGATTCAAGTCAATGAAGCATTTCTACTCGTTCCTGAGAGTCAGAGTTTAGTGCTATTGGGAGGCGATGTGAATTTAGAAGGAGCGATCGTGTATGCTCCAGATGGTCGAGTCGAATTAGGAGGATTGGCAGCAGGGGGAACGGTAGGGTTGAACATTGATAACAACAATTTCCGTTTAAATTTTCCTGAGAGTGTAGCGCGAGCAGATGTATCTCTTACCAATTTATCTAGTAAAACGCTGGCATCTGTTGGTGCTTTGGGGAGGCGATTTCCTCTATTATTTGTACGTGGGAGCAAACCAACATAACCGCAACCAAAAGTGGCTTCCGCTTCCCGAAACTGTTTGA